>NZ_JBWGIF010000012.1:0-234904 GCF_056312565.1 Pseudomonas sp. JE3303 | reverse complement strand
AGACCGCCGGGTTGTGCGGATTGTCAGGCCAGTCCTGACGGTCCAGTTCGACCACCGGCACTTTCAACGATGGCAGGCGCTCGCGCAGCGCCTCCAGGGTCAATACCGCGACCGGAGCGCTGTCTTCCAGCAGGTAGCGCAGACGCTCGTCCGGGTGCGCGGGGTCGATCGGGACGTAGCCGGCGCCAGCCTTGAGCACGGCGAGCAGGCCGACCAGGGTATCGAGCCCGCGGCGTGCCAGCACCGCCACGCGGTCATCCGGGCGCACGCCCAGGCTGAGCAGGTGGTGCGCCAGGGCATTGGCCCGCTGGTTGAGTTCGCCATAGCTCAAGGACGCATCCCCGGCCTGGACCGCCATAGCCTCGGAACGCTCCGCGGCCTGCTGCTCGATGCGCTGGTGCAGGGTCAGTCCGGCCTTGTACGCGATGGGCTGGGGATTGAACCCTTCCAGCAGCTGTCGGCGCTCCTTGGCGCGCACCAGTGGCACCTGTTGCAGTAGCACCTGCTCGTCATCCACCAGCGCCTGCAGCATCTGCTCGAAGTACTCGGCATAGCGGCGCACCGTCGGCTCGTCGAACAGCGCGGTGGCATATTCCAGGTTGCCGATCAGCGCCTGACCCTGCTCGCCGAGGTTGAGTGACAGGTCGAACTTGGCCACCTGGGTGGACTGCTCGATCAGCTCCAGTTTCAGCTCTTCCAGCTGACTGACCGGGGCGTCTCCAGGAAGCCAGTTCAGGGTGGTCTGGAACAGCGGTGCGTAGGCCAGGCTGCGCGCCGGGCGAACGATCTCGACCACCTGCTCGAACGGCAGGTCCTGGTGCTCCTGGGCCTCCAGCAGTCTCGCCTTGACCTGGGCAAGCAACGCCGCCCCGCCCTGCGGGCCAGCGGTATCGACGCGCACTGCCAGGGTGTTGACGAACAGGCCGATGAGGTTCTCCAGCTCGGTACGGCCGCGGCCGGCCACTGGACAACCGATGACCACCTCGGCCTGCCCGGACAAGCGAGCCAGCAAGGCGGCCCAGGCGCTCAGCAGCGTCATGTACAGCGTCACCCCGTGGCGCTGGGCCAGGGTCCGCAGACCGGTACTCAAGCGCTCATCGAAGCGGATCGCCAGGCTCGCGCCGGTGAAGTCCTGTTGCGCAGGGCGCGGCCGGTCGCTGGGCAGCGTGAGCATCCCGGGGGCCCCCTCCAGCGCCTGGCGCCAGTAGGCGGCCTGGTGTTGCAGGCGCTCGCCGTCCAGCCAGCGGCGCTGCCAGAGGGCATAGTCGGCATACTGGATCGGCAGCACCGGCAGTGGATCAGCCAGGCCCAGCCGCAGCGCCGGGTACAAGCCCATCAGCTCGCGGGTCAGCACACCCATCGACCAGCCATCGGCGACGATGTGATGCAGCGTCAGCGTCAGCACATGATAGTCATCGCCCAGTTGCAGCAAGGCACCGCGCAGCAGCGCGCCCTGGGCGAGATCGAACGGGCGGGCAGCGGCGTCGCGCAGGCGGCCGTTCAGTTCAGCGGGTTCCTGGCGCAGGTCTTCACGCTGCAGCAAGGGCGCTGGGCAGACGGGTGCGATCACCACCTCGGCACCCTCGCCCGCCTTGACAAAGCGGCTGCGCAGAGTCTCGTGGCGCTCGACGATGCGCGCCAGGGCCCCTTGCAATGCCTGTACGTCCAGGCTGCCGCGCAGACCCAGTGCCAGCGCCATGTTGTAGGCCTGGTTGCCCCCGTCAATCTGCGCCAGGAACCACAGGCGCTGCTGGGCGAAGGACAACGGCACCGACTGTTCCCGGGAAGTGGGCACGATGCCCGGCAGATCGCTACGCCCGGCATGCGCCAGCGCAGCGGCCACGGCGGCCAGCTCGCCCAGGGCGAACAGTTCGCCCAGCGGCAGCTCCACGCCCATCTGCTCCCGCACCTGCGAGACCATGCGCATGGCCAGCAGCGAATGCCCGCCCAGGTCGAAGAAACGGTCATGCCGGCCAACCCGCTCGACATCCAGTACGTCGGCCCAGATCTGCGCGAGGGTGATTTCCAGTTCGCCCTTCGGCGCCTCGAACTCACGCTCGGACAGCGCCAGGCGCTCGGGGCTGGGCAGCGCACTCCGATCGAGCTTGCCATTGGCGGTCAGCGGCAGCGCCGCGAGTTCGACATAGGCTGCCGGGACCATGTATTCGGGCAGGTGTGCCTGGAGATGGCTGCGGATCTGCTCCCCGCTCGGCGCCGCGAGCCCCGCCTGCCTGGTCACATAGGCCACCAGGCCGGTGCGGCCAGGTGCATCGTCCCGGGCCAGCACCACCGCTTCGCCGATGCCCGGCAAGCCGTGCAGGCAGGCGACGATCTCGCCAAGCTCGATGCGGAAACCCCGAATCTTCACCTGGTCGTCGTTGCGTCCCAGGCATTCCAGTTGTCCGTCTTCAAGCCAGCGGACCAGATCGCCCGTACGGTACATGACCGCTCCCGGCGCCTCGCTGAAGGGGTCGGCGAGGAAGCGCTCGGCGGTCAGTTCCGGCCGGTTCAGGTAGCCCATGGCGACGCCGTCACCGCCAATGTACAGCTCGCCGACCACCCCTTGGGGCAGCAGGCGCTGATGGGCGTCGAGCACATAGACGCGGGTATTGCCGATGGGCCGGCCGATCGGCACGTCCTGGGCCTGCCCGTCCAGCGCCACGACCTCGCACGCAGTGGCAAAGGTGGTGGTCTCGGTAGGCCCGTAGACGTTCATCAGGCGCACCGCAGGAGCAGCGGCGCGCATCGCCCGGAACGCCGCCGGGTCCGCCCGCTCGCCACCCGTGAAGAGCACGCGCAGGCCCGCGAACGCCTGGGGAATCACTTGCACGTAGTGATTGAACAGCGCGCTGGTCAGGAACAGCACGCTGATGCCCTCTTCCTGCAGTGCCTTGGCATAACGCGCGGGGTCCACCAGGGTCAGGTGATCGATCACTCGCACCTGGCCGCCATTGAGCAAGGCGCCCCAGACCTCCAGGGTACTGGCATCAAAGGCCGGGTTGGAGGCAAAGCCGAAGCGGTCCCGGGAGTCGAATCCGGCATACCCGTTGTTCAGCACCAGCCGTGCGATGCCCCGGTGAGGCACGCGCACGCCTTTCGGCGCCCCGGTCGAGCCGGAGGTGTACATGACGTAGGCCACCGTGTCAGCACCCTGGGCAAGGTCCGGGTCATGGGCCGGCTGGTCGTCGAGGTCCAGTCCGTCAAGGTCAATGCGGCGAACCGGTGCATCAACCTGCGTGCCGTGCAGGGTGAGCACGGCCACGGCCTGGCAATCGATAAGCATGAAGGCCTGGCGCTCGGTGGGAGCATTGCTGTCCAGCGGCACGTAGGCCGCGCCGCACTTGGCGATGGCGAGCTGGGCGGTCAGCAGCTCCAGGGAACGGGGCAGCAACAGCGCCACTGCAGCGCCAGGCTCGATGCCTTCGGCCATGAGCCAATGGGCCAGCCGGTTGGCGCAGGTGTTGAGCTCGCCATAGGTCATGGCTAGACCGTCCTGCACGGCGGCCAGGGCCGATGGATCCTGGGCGACCTGACGCTCGAACAGCCGATGCACAGGTTGATCGCGCGGATAGTCACGGAGGGTGTCGTTGAACGCCACCAGAAGGCGCTCGCGCTCTGGCGCGGGCAGCAGGCTGCGCGGCTGCAGCGGCAGCTCATCGGCCGTCTGCAAGGCATCCACCAGGTGTTCGATGGCCTGGTGCAGGTAGGCGCAGATGCGCTGCGGGTCGATGCCGGGGGCGGCCAGCGCCGTCAGGTCGAAGGCATCGCCCAGGTCGTCGACGCTCAGGGTCAGCGGGTAGTTGGTGCGCTCCTCGGCATCGAGCAGCTCGATGCCCTGCCACGCTTGCCCGGCAACCGTGTCGGCTGTCTGCGCCGAGCTGCCATGGCGGTAGTTGAACAGCGTCCCGAACAGCGGCGCGCCTGCTGGCAATGCGCTGCAGCGCTGGGCCAGGACGAGCTGGGCATGCTCGTGAACCAGCAGCTCGCTGAGCCGGCGGTGGGTATCGAGCACGGCGTCGCGTGGTGACAGTCCGGCCAGGTCCAGGCGCAGCGGCAAGGTATTGATGAACACGCCAAGGGCGCGTTCCATGCCTTCGCCGCCCTGCAGACGACCCAGCAGCACGGTGCCGAACACCACACTGTCCCGGCCCGACAATTGCCCCAGCACCTGGGCCCAGGCCAGGTGCATCACGCTGGCGGCGCTGACCCCCAGTTGCCGCGCCTGCTGGCGGACCTGCCGGGCGAGGTCTGCGTCGACCCGACGCTTGGCCTCGGTGGGTAGCTGCGCCTCGGCCAGTGGATGTTTGCCATAGGCAAGCGTCGGCTCATGGATGTCGCCGAGCCGGGCCTTGAAATAGGCTTCATGGGCGTCGCCGCCCAGCCCTTGCAAGGTCTGGGCGACGTAGTTGCGATACGGCACCGGCGCTGCCAGCTGCTGCTCCTGGCCAAGCAGCACGGCCTGCATCTCGTGGCGCAGGGCGTCGAGGGCGACATGGTCCATGACCAGGTGATGGAACAGCAGTACCGCGACTACGCGCTCGTTGCGCGGATCGCTGGCGTGCAGCAGGCGAATCAGCGGCGGGCGGGTGAGGTCCAGGCGGGCACTGTGGGTTTGCTCGAGCAGGCCGTCGAGGACATCGCATGAGTCGACCGAGCATTCCAGCACCGACAGCGGCGCCTCGCGCAGGACAAGCTGCACTGGTGCGGCCAGGCCCTCCCAGACCAATGCGGTGCGCAGGATGTCATTGCGCTCGATGACGCGCTGCAGGGCCTGGCTGAACAGCGCCAGGCGGCGTTGATCAGCGAAGGCGAAGCGCGCCTTGAGCAGGTAGGGGTCGCCGTCGGTCGCCGTCAGGTGATGGTAGAGAATGCCGGTCTGCAGGGGTGCCAGGGGATAGATGTCCTGCACGTTGGCTACACCGCCCGGCACGCTGGCGACGATGCGCTCGATCTGTGGCTGGTCGAGCGCGAGCAGTGGCAACTGGTCCGGAGTGATGTGCGTGCAGCCGGCGCCAATGCGGTTGGCGGGCACTTCGACCTGGGTATCCGCGCCTGTCGCACTGGCCAGGGCAGCCAGGGTCGGCTGGTTGAACAACACGCGGATATCGGCCGCAAGGCCCAGGCGCCGCATCCGCGCGACCAGGGTCACGGCCAGCAGTGAATGCCCGCCCATCTCGAAGAAGTTGTCATGCCGTCCCACCCGCTCGACACCCAGCAGCACTTGCCAGAGCTCGGCCAGGGCGATCTCGGTGTCTCCCAGTGGCGCCTCGTACGGGCGTGACAGCATGGCATCGGCACCCGGCGCAGGGAGCGCCTTGCGGTCCAGCTTGCCGTTGGGGCTCAGTGGCAGGGCCTGGAGGTGCACGAACAGGCCCGGGACCATGAATTCCGGCAACTCGAAGAGCAGCGCCTGGCGCAGCGCCTCTACTTCCAACGTGGTCACGCCGGTGTAGTAGGCCACCAGGCGCTTGTCGCCGGGCCGGTCTTCACGGGCCAGTACCGCCGCTTCGCCGACGCCCGGCTGGCGGGTCAGGCATGCCTGGATCTCGCCCAGCTCGATGCGCAGGCCGCGAATTTTCACCTGGTCGTCGTTGCGTCCCAGGTATTCGAGCGTGCCGTCGGCCAGGTGCCGGGCCACGTCCCCGGTACGGTACAGGCGGGCCTCGGGCTGCGGGCTGAACGGGTCTTCGATGAAGCGCTCGGCGCTGAGCGCGGCGCGGTTGAGGTAGCCGCGCGCCACCTGCACGCCGCCGATGTACAACTCACCCACTACGCCCCGGGGCACCGGCTCGCCCTGGGGATCGAGCACATACATCCGGGTATTGGCGATCGGCTTGCCGATGGGCGTGTTGTCGGGAGTCTGGTCCAGGGGCTCGGCGCAATGCCATGCGGTCACGTCGACCGCGGCCTCGGTCGGGCCGTAGAGATTGTGCAGCTCCACGGTCGGCAGCTGCGCCTTGAAGCGGCGCACCAGGCTTCCGGGCAGTGCCTCACCGCTGCACAGCACGCGGGCGATGCCGGTGCAGGCCGAGGCATCGCCGTGGGCCAGGAACACATCGAGCATCGAGGGCACGAAGTGCAAGGTGGTGATGCCCGCGTCACGGATCACTTCACGCAGGTAATCCGGGTCCTTGTGCCCGCCGGGCCGCGCCATGACCAGCCGCGCACCGGTCTGCAGCGGCCAGAAGAATTCCCACACCGACACGTCGAAGCTGAACGGAGTCTTCTGCAGCACCGCGTCATGCGCGCCCAGGCGGTAGGCGTCCTGCATCCACAGCAAGCGATTGACAACACCGCGGTGCTCGTTCATCACGCCCTTGGGCTGGCCGGTCGAACCGGAGGTATAGATCACGTAGCACAGATGACGCGGGGTCAGGCCGGCGACCAGGGGATTGTCGCTGGCATACCCGCCCAGTCGCTGCGCGTGCAGGTCAACCCGCGGCACCTGCACTTCGCCCAGCAGCGCGGCGGTCTCAGGCTGGACCAGCACGGCAACGGGGGCGCTGTCTTCGAGCATGTAGCGGATGCGGTCCAGCGGGTAGGCTGGGTCCAATGGCACGTAGGCACCGCCGGCCTTGAGAATGGCCAGCAGGCCGACGACCATGGCCGCCCCGCGCTCCACGCAGATCGCCACGCGGTCGTCAGGACGCACGCCGAGGCCGATCAAGTGATGGGCTAGGCGGTTGGCCTGGGCGTTGAGCTGTGCGTAACTCAGAGGGCCGTCTTCGGCCTCCACGGCAATCGCCTGGGGCGTGCGCTCGACCTGGGCTTCGAACAGCCCGTGCAGGCTTTGCTCAAGGTCGTAGTCGACCGCCGTGGCGTTGAACCCGAGCAGCAGGCGGCGGCGTTCGGCGGCCTGCGGCAGCGGCACATGCTCGAGCGCCCCCTCATCATTCGACACCATGGCCCAGAGCAACTGCTCCAGATAGCCTGCATAGCGCTGCACGGTAACCTCGTCGAACAGTGCAGTGGCGTACTCCAGCGCGCCGTTGATGCCGTCGGGACCTGACGCCAGGCTCAGGGTCAGGTCGAACTTGGCGAATGGGAGCGGGGCCGCGATCGGCTCCACCTGCAGATCGCCAAGGGTCAGCGATTGACCGTCGTCGCTGATCCAGGTCAGCGACGCCTGGAAGACGGGGCTGTGCGCCAGGCTGCGCGGCGGACGCAGCACATCCACCACCTGCTCGAAGGGCAGGTCCTGATGCTCCTGCGCCGCCAGCACCTGGGCCTTGACCCGGGCCAGTAGCGCGGCGGTGCCCAGCTCGCCGGAGGTGTCGATGCGCAGGGCCAGGGTGTTGACGAACAACCCGACCAGCCCCTCGATCTCGGCGTTGCGGCGGTTGGCCACCGGCGAGCCGATCACCACTTCGGGCTGACCGGCCAGGCGTGCCAGCAGCATGGCCCAGGCCGACAGGCAGGTCATGTACAGGGTCACACCGTGTCGCTGGGACAGCTCACGAAGCTCAGCGCACAAGCGTGGGTCGAGGCGCAGCTCGACGCTGGCGCCGCTGTAGTCCTGCTCTGCGGGACGCGGGCGGTCGGTGGGCAGGGTCAGCAGCGCAGGGGCGCCGGTCAGTGCCTGCTGCCAATAGCTGCTTTGCTCACGCAGCACTTCACCGCGCAACCATTCGCGCTGCCACACGGCATAGTCGCCATATTGCAGTGCCAGCTCGGGCAGAGGGTTGTCCTGCGCCTGACTGAACGCCTGGTAAAGCGCCTGCACTTCGCGGGTGAGCACGCCCATGGACCAGCCATCGGCAATGATGTGGTGCAGGGTCAGCAACAGCACGTGCTGGTCATCGTCCAGCCGCAGCAGCCGGCCACGGACCAGCGAATCCCGGGCCAGATCGAATGGGGCATTGGCCTCTTCGCGCAGGTGAGCCGCAAGGTCCTCGGGCTTCCCGCGCAGTTCTACCAGCGGCAGCAGCGCTGCCGGGTCCGGCGCGGCGAACAGCAGTTGCGCACTGTCATCAAGCGCGACAAAGCGGCTGCGCAAGGTTTCGTGGCGCTCGATGATGCACAGCAGAGCCCGGCGCAGGGCGTCCACGTCAAGCCGTCCACGCAAGCGCAGGGCCAGGGGAATGTTGTAGGCCTGGTTGCCGCCGTCCATCTGCGCCAGGAACCACAGGCGCTGCTGGCCGAACGACATTGGCGTGCCGTCGCCGCGGGGCACCGGCACGATCGCCGGCATGCCAGTGCCTCTTGCCTCGCCCAGGTGCTGGGCCACTGCAGCGAGTTCAGCGTGGGCGAACAGCTCGCTCAAGGGCAGCTCGAGGCCCAGCAGCAGGCGCACTTGCGCGACCATGCGCATGGCCAGCAGGGAATGCCCGCCCAGTTCGAAGAAGTTGTCATGCCGCCCTACCCGTTCGACCTGCAGTACATCGGCCCACAGCTGGGCCAGTGCGGTTTCCAGCGCGCCTTGGGGGGCGGCGTATTCCCGGCTGAACAGTGCCGCGCCTTCTGGCCGTGGCAGTGCCTTGCGGTCGAGCTTGCCGTTGGCAGTCAGCGGCAGGGATGGCAGCTGTACGAAGGCCATCGGGATCATGTATTCAGGCAACCGCGTCTGCAGTTGGCTGCGCAGGTCGGCCACGGTGAGGATCGCGTCCCCGGGCTTGGGCGTGAAATAGGCGACCAGGCGTGCCTGGCCTGGCTCGTCTTCCCGGGCCACGACCACGGCGTCGTTGATGCCCGGCAACTGGCCGAGCTGGCTTTCGATCTCGCCCAGTTCGATACGCATGCCACGGATTTTCACCTGGTCGTCATTGCGGCCCAGGTACTCCAGGGTGCCGTCGGCATTCCAGCGCGCCAGGTCGCCGGTGCGGTACATGCGCTCGCCCGGGGTGAACGGATCGTCGAGGAAGCGCTCGGCGGTGAGCTCGGGCCGGTTGAGGTAGCCCCGGGCGACGCCGGCACCGGCGACGTACAGCTCGCCGGTGACGCCCAGGGGCACCAGTTGCCGTTGCTCATCGAGCAGGTAGACGCGGGTGTTGGCGACCGGCTTGCCGATGTCCAGGGCGCCGCCCGGCCGCAGCTGGCCCGAGGTCGCCACGACGGTAGCTTCGGTCGGGCCGTAGTTGTTGACCACGGCAAAGCCCGGATCCCGATGGAACTGGCGCAGGCGGTCACCGCCGATCAGCAGGGTGCGCAAGGTCGGGTGGCGCAGGTCGCGGCTGAAGGCATATTCGGCCACGGGGGTGGGCAAGAAGGCGACCTGCAGCGGCTGGGCCAGCCACCAGTCGAGCAACGCATCGAGCTGCTCGTTGCCGATGTGCTCGGGCGGCAGGTGCAAGACCGCCCCCGCGCACAGCGCGGGCCAGACTTCCCAGGCCATGGCATCGAAGCCAAAGCCCGCGACGCTTGCGGTGTGGCTGCCGGCGTGCAGGTCGAAGGCCTGGCAATGCCAGTCCACCAGATTGTTGAGGGTACGGTGTTCGACCATCACGCCCTTCGGCAGGCCGGTGGAGCCCGAGGTGTAGATCACGTACGCCAGCTGGTCCGGACTGTAGACCGCCGGGTTGTGCGGATTGTCAGGCCAGTCCTGACGGTCCAGTTCGACCACCGGCACTTTCAACGATGGCAGGCGCTCGCGCAGCGCCTCCAGGGTCAATACCGCGACCGGAGCGCTGTCTTCCAGCAGGTAGCGCAGACGCTCGTCCGGGTGCGCGGGGTCGATCGGGACGTAGCCGGCGCCAGCCTTGAGCACGGCGAGCAGGCCGACCAGGGTATCGAGCCCGCGGCGTGCCAGCACCGCCACGCGGTCATCCGGGCGCACGCCCAGGCTGAGCAGGTGGTGCGCCAGGGCATTGGCCCGCTGGTTGAGTTCGCCATAGCTCAAGGACGCATCCCCGGCCTGGACCGCCATAGCCTCGGAACGCTCCGCGGCCTGCTGCTCGATGCGCTGGTGGAGAGTCAGTTCGGTCTTGTACGCGGTGGGCTGCGGGTTGAAGGCTTGAAGCAGTTCGCGCTGCTCTGCCGACGGCAGGACGCCGACCTGGGCGACGAGACGCTGGGGCGCCTGCTCCAGCGACTCCACCAGCTGTTCCACGGCGCGCTGCAGATAGCCGCATACGCGCGCTGCGTCGATGCCCACCGCCTGCGCGGTCAGGCTGAAGCCCTGGCCGAGGTCGTCGACGCTGAGCACCAGCGGATAGTTGCTGCGTTCTTCGGCGTGCAGTATCTCGATGCCTTGCCAGGTTTCACCGCCGGTGGGCGCCGAAGCGCTGTGGCGATAATTGAGCAGGCTGTTGAACAGCGGTGTCGGTGCCGTCACGCCGCTGCAACGCTGGGCCAGGGCCAGTGGCGCATGTTCGTGGCGCATCAGCGCAGTCAGGCGCTGGTGGGTCAGCTGCACGGCGGCCAGCACCGTCTGGCCGGCCAGGTCCAGGCGCAGGGGCAAGGTGTTGATGAAGATGCCCAGCGCCCGCTCGGTGGCTTCTGCGCCCATCAGGCGCCCCATCAGCACGGTGCCGAACACCACGCGATCGCCGCCGGCCAGGCTAGCCAGCACCTGCGCCCAACCCACGTGGAACAGGCTGGCGACGCTCACCCCCAGCACCCTCGCTTGAGCACGCAGGCGCAGGCTCAGTGCCGGGTCCAGCGCTGCGGTGTGCTCCGCGATCTCGGAGCCGTCACCGTCCAGGTCTTGCAGCCCGTAGGCCAGCGACGGGGTATCCAGGTCGCCAAGCATGTCGCTGAAAAACGCCTCGTGCTCTTGCTCGCTGACACCCAGGCATGCCTGCCCCACATAGTTGCGAAACGGCACCGCGGCGCCCAGTTGTCCACCCTCGCCGGCCAGACAGGCCTGGATCTCGTGGCGCACCACTTCCAGAGCGCTGTGATCCATGGCGATGTGGTGGAACAGTAACGTGGCTATCACGCGTCCAGCCTCTGTCGAGGCGTGACAGGCCAGGCGAATCAGCGGTGCCTGGCCAAGGTCCATGCGCGTATCGGGCTCGCCGGTGCACATGTCGACACGCAGCTCGGCCTGGCGCCACACGACCTGCACTGGCGTCTGCAGCCCCTGCCAGTGCACCGAGGTGCGCAGGATGTCATGCCGCGCGATGACCTTGCGCAGGGCGTTGGCGAAGGCGTCCAGCCGGGCCCGGTCGGCGAAGGCGAACTCCACGCGCATCACGTAGGGGTCATCGCCGGTGGCGCTGGCATGGTGGAACAGAATGCCCTGCTGCAAGGGCGCCAACGGGTAGATGTCCTGAACATTGGACGCGCCCCCAGGCACCTGCTCCACCAGCGCGTCGATAGCCGCGTGGTCCAGCTCTGCCAGGGTGATCATCCCGGGAGTGATGCGCGTGCAGTCCTGCGCGATGCCATTGGCGGGCACTTCGAAGGCGGGGCGTTTGCCGCTGCTGTACTGGCCTTGCTCGATCAGCTCGATCAGCGCCGGCTTGTGTTCGCGCAGGCGCGCCACCAGGGACTTGTCGCTCAGGGCCTGGCGATTGCCCTGCACCACCAGCTGCCCGTCCTTGAGTACCAGCTCGATGTCGTGGTGCTTGAGTGTGGCCAGAAGTTCATGAATGCTCACAGGACGATCTCCATTCTGTCTGTGATGGCGGCGTAGCCAGCCAAAGTCGGTTGTTCGAACAGCGCCCGCACATCGGCCTCCAGGCCTTCCTGGCGCAGGCGTGCGGTGAGGCTTACGGCCAGCAGCGAGTGGCCGCCCAGTTCGAAGAAATTGTCATGCCGCCCTACCCGCTCGACCCCGAGCAGATCGGCCCAGAGACGGGCCAGCAGGATCTCGGTGTGACCCTCGGGCGCCTCGTAGGCACGCTCCAGCAGCGCCTCGGCGCCGGGCAGCGGCAGGGCCTGGCGATCCAGCTTGCCGTTGGGGCTCAGGGGCAATGCGTCAAGGTGCGCATACAGCGCCGGCACCATGTAGTCCGGCAGCCTGGCCAGCAGCGCCTCGCGCAGAACCTCCACGGCCAGGGCCGTCCCGGTGTAGTAGGCCACCAAGCGCTTGCCGCCCGGTGGCACATCGCGCACCAGCACCAGCGCCTGGTCGATGCCCGGGAGCGTGCGCAGGCAGGCCTCGACTTCCCCCGGCTCGATGCGCAGCCCGTTGAGCTTGACCTGATCGTCGGTGCGGCCGAGGAAGTGCAGCTGGCCGTCCGTGCCCATCCGCACCAGGTCGCCGCTGCGGTACAGGCGGTCTTGCGCGGCAAAGGGACTGTCGATGAAGCGCTCGGCCTGCAACTCCGGCAGGCCCAGGTACCCGCGGGTCACCCCGGCGCCGCCAATGTGCAGTTGCCCGGCGACACCCTGGGGCACCGGCTGGTCATGGGCGTCGAGTACATACAGGCGGGTATTGTCGATCGGGCGGCCGATCGGCAGCGTCGTGGCAGGTACCGGAGCGCCGGGCTCCAGGGTCCAGACACTGCAATCGACGGTCGTTTCGGTCGGGCCGTAGACGTTGTGCAGGCGCACCTGCGGGAGGCATTCGCGTACCTTGGCAGCCAGCTCGGTGGTGAGTTCACCGCCGCCACAGAGGATATCGCTCAAACTGTGGCATAGACGGCTGTGCGGATGCTCAAGGAACTGCTCGAGCAAGGCTGGCACGAACTGCACCACGCTGACCTGCTGTACACGAATCACCTCGGCCACGTAGCCAGGGTCGCGCTGACCCTCGACGCGGGCCAGTACCAGTGGCACGCCGGTGCACAAAGGCCAGAACAGTTCCCAGACCGAGGCATCGAAGCTGATCGGCGTCTTGTGCAGGAGCGCGCCGTCGGCGGCGTTCGGGCATAGCCGCGCGGACCAGTGCACGAGGTTGGCCACATTGCGGTGCTCGACCATCACACCCTTTGGCTTGCCGGTGGAGCCGGAGGTGTAGATCACGTAGGCCAGGCGCCCCGCTGTCAGCCCGGCCACCCGCGGGTTGCCACCCGCTTTCGCCGACAGACTGGCGTCATCGGGATCGACCACAGGCATCGCCACCTCGCCCAGCAGGTCGCGGCCGACCTGTTGCGCCAGCACCACGGCCGGCGCGCTGTCTTCGAGCATGTAGTGCAGGCGCTCGCGCGGGTAGCCGGGATCGAGCGGCACGTAGGCCGCGCCCGCCTTGAGAATGGCCAGCAGGCCGACCACCATCGGCAGCCCGCGCTCGATGCAGATCGCCACCCGGTCAGCGGGCCGCACCCCCAGCGCGATCAGTCGATGGGCCAGGCGGTTGGCCTTGGCGTTGAGCTGGCGATAGCTCAAGTGACCGGCATCGCTGCGCAACGCCACGGCATCGGGCCGACGCTCGGCCTGGGCCTCGAACAGGCCGTGCAATGTCTGTCCAGCGTCGTGCGGCATGGCCGTGGCGTTGAAGTCCACCAGCAGGTGCTGGCGCTCTGCATCAGTCAGGACAGGCAAATGGCGCAGCGGCAGGCCGGGCTGGGTTTCCAACGCCTCGACCAGCCCGGCCAGGGCTTGCCGCACATACCCACAGACGCGCCGGGCGCCCGCCTGGGGCAAGGTCATGACCGTCAGGCGCAAGCCCTCGCCGAAGTCATCGACGTTCAGGCTCAGAGGGTAGTTGGTGTGTTTCTCGCTGGCATGCACCTGCAGGCCCTGCCAGGCTTCGCGCCGGGCATCCTGCCGGGCCTGGCCGGCGCTGTGCCTGAAGTTGAGTACCGCGCTGAACAGCGGCAAAGGCGCAGGGACGGCGCTGCAGCGCTGGGCCAGCGCCAGGGAAGCATGCTCGTGGCCAAGCAAGTCGGTAAGGCCTTGGTGGGTTTCACGCACCGCCGCGCCCAGCGTGGCAGTGCCCAGGTCGACCCGCAGTGGCAGGGTATTGATGAACATGCCAAGGCCCCGGTCGGCGCCCTCGCCGCCCTGCAGGCGCCCCATCAGCACGGTGCCGAATACCACCTGGTCCTGGCCCGTCGCGGCGCCCAGGACCCGGCCCCAGGCCAGGTGCAACAGGCTGGCCAGCGTCACGCCCTGGAGCCTGGCCTGGGTGCGCAGGCGCTGCAGCAGCGTGTCGGGCAGCGTCTCCTGCGCTTCTTCGAGATCGCGGCCGTCGCCTTGCACGTCACGCAGGCCGAATGGCAGGGTCGGCGCGTCGATATCGCCCAGCTGCCCGCGGAAGAATGCCTCGTGCTCGGCTTCGCTGATGCCCAGGCGTGCCTGGGCGACGAAGTTGCGGTAAGGCACGGCTGGGCGCGGGTCCTCGGGCAGGCCTTGCAGGTGGCCGAGTATCTCCTCGCGGAGCACCTCGAGGGCAGTGTTGTCGAGCGCGATGTGATGGAACAGTAGCGTTGCATCCAGCCCCGGCGTAGCCGCGTGCGGCTGGTAGTCCAGGCGGATCAGCGGGGCCTGGCTGAGGTCCATGCGCAGCGGGCGGGTGTCGCCCGTGGTATCTCGCACGTCGAGCTCTGCATGGCGCCAGACCACCTGGTGAGGGGTGTCGAGCCCGTCCCAGACCACGGCGGTGCGCAGGATATCGTGACGGGCAATACTTTTGCGCAGGGCATCGGCAAAGGTGTGCATGCGCTGCGGACTGTCGAAGGACATGCGCAGTTGCAGCAGATACGGGTCGTCCCCCTCTCCGGAGGTCAGGTGGTGATAGAAGATGCCCTCCTGAAGCGGCGCCAGGGGATAGATTTCCTGCACGTTGCCCGCACCACCCGGCACCGTGCCGACAATGCGGTCGATGCCGGCCTGGTCGAGGCTGGCCAGGCTCAGGAGCGCCGGGGTGATGCGCGTGCAGCCGTCGGGCACACGGTTGGCTGGGACTTCGACCTCGCGTCCGGAACCGACCGAGGCCGCCAGCGCCGCCACGCTCGGCTGGCCGAGCAGCACCCGTACATCGGCGTGCAGCCCGGTTTGGCGCAGACGCTCGACCAGCTTTACCGCCAGCAGCGAGTGTCCGCCCAGTTCGAAGAAATTGTCGTGCCGCCCCACCCGTTCAAGGCCCAGCACGTCGGCCCAGAGCGCGGCCATCTTGCACTCGGTCTCGCCCTGTGGCGGCGCGTAGGCCTGTCGGCTGAGCGCCGCAGTATCAGGATCGGGCAGCGCGCGGCGGTCCAATTTGCCATGGCTGGTCAGCGGCATGGCGTCCACGCGCACGAAGGCCAGCGGCACCATGTAGCCGGGAAGGCACGCGCCGAGGGCCAGGCGCAAGGCGTCCGGTTCAACCGGCGTGGTCTCCGTGAACCAGGCCAGCAAGCGTTCGCCGCGCACCAGCACCACGGCATGGCGCACGCCCGGCTGACGGGCCAGGGCCGCTTCGATCTCGCCAAGCTCGATGCGCATGCCCCGGACTTTTACCTGGTCGTCGTTGCGGCCTAGGTAGTCGAGCGTGCCGTCCGGGTTCCAGCGCACCAGGTCGCCGCTGCGGTACATCCGGGCCTGGGAGTCGGTAGCGAAGGGATCCTGGAGAAAGCGTTCGGCGGTGAGTTGCGGACGGTTCAGGTAGCCACGGGTAACGCCGGCGCCGCCGATGTACAGCTCGCCGATCACGCCTTCCGGCACCGGCTGCAGCTGCGGGTCCAATACATAGACGCGGGTGTTGGCGATGGGCCTGCCGATGTGCAGTCTCCCCTCTGCCTGCATCGAGCCAGAGGTGGCCACGACCGTGGTTTCGGTCGGGCCGTAGTTGTTGACCACGGTAAAGCCTGGGTCGCGGTCGAACTGGCGCAGGCGGTCGCCGCCGACCAGCAGCGTGCGGAGGGTCGGGTGCTGCTGCGCCCGGTTGAGGGCCTGCTCGGCCACGGGAGTCGGCAGGAAACCGACCTCGAGCGGCTGCGCCTGCCACCAGTCGAGCAACTCGTCGACGTGCTCGCCGCCCACGCTGGCGGGCGGCAGGTGCAGCACGGCGCCGGCACACAGTGCGGGCCACACCTCCCAGGCCATGGCATCGAAACCGAAGCCGGCGACGCTGGCGGTGTGGCTGCCGGCCGTCAGCTCGAACGCCTGGCAATGCCAATGCACGAGATTGGCCAGGGTGCGGTGCTCGACCATCACGCCCTTGGGCTGCCCGGTGGAGCCGGAGGTGTAGACGACATAGGCCAGGTTGGCCTCGGAAACACCCGGCACCTGCGGTTGGCTGTCGGGCTGGGCATGGCAGGCAGTCTGGTCAAGGTCCAGACAGGGCATGGCGCCGACGCGCTCGCGGGTAACGGATTCGACCAGCACCACACGTGGCGCGCTGTCGTCCAGCAGATAGGCAATGCGGTCGGCCGGATAGGCCGGGTCCACTGGCACATAGGCGGCGCCGGCCTTGAGCACCGCCAGCAGGCCGACCAGGCGCCGTGGCCCGCGGTCGAGACACAGAGCGACGCGGTCTTCCGGTCTCACGCCCAGGCTGATCAGGTGATGGGCAAGGCGGTTGGCGCGCTGGTCCAGCTGGCCATAGGTCAGCACCTGCGCGCCTTGCACCACCGCCGGTGCCTGGGGATGGCGAGCGGCCTGGGCCTCGACCAGGGCATGGATGGTGTTGCCTTGCGCGTAGACCTGTGTGCTGGCATTGAAATCGACCAGCACGCGCTGGCGCTCTGCCGGAGCCAGCAACGGCAGGGCCAGGAGTGTCTGGCGAGGCGCATGCTCCAAGGCCAGTACAAGCTGGGCCACGCTGTTGTGCACCCAGTCGATCACTCGCTGCGCGCCGATTTCCGGCACGGCCAGGACCTGCAGCGTGAAGTGGTCACCCAGGTCATCGATGCTCAGGGTCAACGGGTAATTGCTGCGCACATCGCCGCCCAGCAGGCGCACGCCCTGCCAGATGCCTTCACCGTCACGCAGCGGCACTTCAGCGCTATGCCGGTAGTTGAGCAAGGCGCTGAACAAGGGAGAGGCGGCCGGCACCGCGCTGCAGCGCTGGGCCAGGGCCAGTGAGGCCTGCTCATGGCCAAGCAGGGCCGCGAGCTGCGAATGCACCGTTTTCAGCGCCTCGCGCACGCCGCAGGCGGTGTCGACACGCAGCGGCAAGGTATTGATGAACACGCCCAGCGCCCGGTCGGACCCGGCGCCGCCCTGCATCCGCCCCAGCAATACGGTGCCGAACACCACGTCACTGCGGTTGGCCAGCACCCCCAGCACCCGCGCCCAGGCCAGGTGCATCAGGCTAGCCGCGCTGACCCCAAGCTGGCGCGCCTGGTCGCGCAGGCGCAGGCCAAGTTCGAGGTCCAGCGGGCGGCGTACTTCCTGTATATCGCGGCCCTCGCCGTGCACATCGTGCAGGCCGCAAGGCAAGGTCGGTTCGTCGACATCGCTGAGCATATCGGTGAAAAAGGCTTCGTGACGGGGCTGGTCGTTGCCCAGCGTCACCTGGGCCACGTAATTGCGGTACGGCACGGGTGGCGCCAGGTCGGCAGGGGCGTCGAACAGCACGGCCTGCATCTCGCGGCAGACCACCTCCATGGCGGTATTGTCCAGCACCAGGTGGTGGAACAGCAGCAAGGCGGCGACCTCCCCGTTGGCCGGGTCTTCGGCATGCACCATTCTCAGCAACGGCGCGCGCGACAGATCGAGCCGGTGATGACGCGCATCGAATCTGCGCTGAAGCTCCTCGACCACACTACCCTCGCCACCGTCGAGCCTTACTGCCTCGACGGCCAGGTCAGCCTTGCGCCAGACCACCTGCTGAGGGCTGTCGAGCCCTTGCCAGACCACCGCGGTGCGCAGGATGTCGTGGCGGTCGATCACTTGCTGCAGCGCTGCGGTCCAGGCTTGCAGACGGTCCAGGCTGTCGAAGGAAAGCCGCCATTGCAGAAGATACGGATCGCCCTGCACCGCGCTCAGGTGGTGATAGAGGATGCCTTCCTGCAGGGGCGCGAGCGGGTAGATCTCCTGCACGTTGGCAGCCCCGCCCGCCACTGTGGCGACGATCTGGTCGATGGCAGGCTGGTCAAGTCGGGTGAGGCTCAGCAGGTCCGGGGTGATGCGCATGCAGCCGGCCGGTACACGGCTGGCAGGCACCGCAATCTCGCGGCCTTGGTCGACGCAGCCGGCGAGCGCAGCAAGGGTGGGCTGGCGCAACAGCACGTGAACATCGGCCGGCAGGCCGGCCTGACGCAAGCGCTCGACCAGCTTGACCGCCAGCAGCGAGTGGCCGCCCAGCTCGAAGAAGTTGTCATGCCGCCCTACCCGTGCAACGCCCAGCACTTCGGCCCAGTGAGGGGCCATCGCGATTTCGACCTCACCCTGCGGAGCCACGAAGCCATGTGCCTGCAGCGCGGCAGGGTCGGGATCAGGCAGCGCACGGCGGTCAAGCTTGCCGTGGCGGGTCAGCGGCAGCTCGCTCACGCGGGTGAAGGCCAGCGGCACCATGTACGCGGGCAAGCGCTCGCGCAGGGCCAGGCGGACCTCATCGAGGTCTACTGGGGCACTTTCGGTGAACCAGGCCAGCAGGCGTTCCTCACGCACCAGCACCACCGCATCCTGCACCCCTGGCTGGCTGGCCACGGCCGCCTCGATTTCGCCCAGTTCAATGCGCACGCCGCGGATCTTCACCTGGTCATCGTTGCGGCCCAGGTACTCGAGCGTGCCGTCGGGGCTCCAGCGCACCAGGTCGCCGCTGCGGTACATTCGCGCCTGGGATTCGGTGCTGAATGGGTCTTGCAGGAAGCGTTCGGCAGTGAGCTCGGGACGATTTAGATAACCACGGGCGACGCCGGCCCCGCCGATATACAGTTCGCCCGTCACGCCGACCGGCAGTGGTTGCAGATTCGGGTCGAGCACGTAGGTGCGTGTATTGGCGATGGGTGCGCCGATGTGCAGCGCCCCGCCCGGCTGTACCTGCCCTGAGGTGGCTACCACCGTGGTCTCGGTTGGGCCATAGTTGTTGATCACGGCAAAGCCTGGGTCACGCTGCAACTGGCGCAGGCGGTCTCCGCCGATGAGCAGGGTGCGCAGTGTCGGGTGCGGCTGCGCCTGGGCGAACGCATATTCGGCGATCGGCGTGGGGAGGAAACTGACCTGCAATGGCTGGTCGCGCCACCAGCGCAGCAGGGCTACGATGTCCTCGTTGCCGTCCTGGGTGGGTGCCAGGTGAAGGGTCGCGCCGGCACACAGCGCCGGCCAGACCTCCCACGCCATGGCGTCGAAGCCAAAGCCTGCCAGGCTCGAGGTATGGCTGCCCTGCCCCAGCTCGAACGTTGCGCAATGCCAGTCCACAAGGTTGGCCAATGTTCGGTGCTCGACCATGACCCCTTTGGGCAGGCCGGTGGAGCCGGAGGTGTAGATCACGTAGGCGAGGTCGTGCGGAGCCGATGCCGCGACGTGTGGATTGCCGCGTGACGCGTTTTCGACCTGCCGGTCGATCTCCAGTACCGGGACAGCGAGTGGCGGCAGGCGGCCGGCCAGGTCTGCCTGGGTCAGCACAGCCACCGGTGCACTATCGCCCAGCAGGTACTCGAGCCGCTCGCGAGGATGCGCGGGATCGATCGGAACATACGCAGCGCCAGCCTTCAGCACGGCCAGGAGCGCCGCGAGGGTGTCGAGTCCGCGGCGGGCAACGACCGCCACACGGCTACCGGGGCGCACGCCGTGGGCGATCAGGCGATGGGCCAGCGTATTGGCCCTGGTGTTCAGCGCTTGATAACTCAGCGATCGGCCTTCGTGCACCGCTGCCACGCTGCCAGGCTGGGTGAGTACCTGGCGCTCGATGCGCTGGTGAATCAGCTGCGGTTCGGTGGCGGTGACCTGGGTGGCGTTCCAGTGCTGGAGCAGACGAGCTTCGCCAGGCGTCAGCAGGTCGAAGTCAGCAACGGCGAGACCAGGACTTTCCAGGCCTTGTTCAAGCAAGTGCAGGACATGCTCACCCAGTGCCTGGATCTCGCGCTCATCAAACCAGGCGCGGTGACAGACCAGGTGCAGCCACGCCTTGTCATCGAATCGGTTGCTGCGCAGGTGAATGGCCAACGGCGTGTGCTCGTGCCCGTTCGATACCTTGACCGTGTGCGCCAGTGCCTCGCCGTAGCGGTAGTCGTGGTCATCCTGCTCGTAGGACACCGACACCTCGAAAAGCTGCGCACGCTCCTCGCGCAGGCGGCCGAGGGCACGGTTGAGCTCGCTCAATGCATAGCGCTGGTGCCGGAAGTCGCGCTTGAGCTGATCACGTATCCCGCGCACGAGGTCGGCAAAGCCCAAGACAGGAGCGAAATCCATACGCACGGCGCTGACCTGCGTGAACAAGCCCACCGTGGACTTGAAGCGCGCTCCGCCCCGGTTGAGCAGCGGCAGGCCCACCACCCAGTCGTCGCGCTGGGCGGTACGGCTGAAATACACGTGCAATGCCGCCAGCAACACATGGAATGCCGAAGCCTGGTGCTGGGCGGCGAGTTGTTTCATGCGCTCATGCAACGAGGGGGGAAACGCCAGCACCGCGTTGCACGCCGGGACTTGGTCGGTGGTGCGGCGGTAGTGGTAACGGGACGCCAGCAGTGGCTCGGGCAAGGCCTGGTACTTGTCCAGCCAATACGCCTGGTCCCGCCCATGCCGGGCTGAAGCCTGATAGCGGCCATCGTCCTCCACAAAGTCGATGTAAGACGACGCGACGGCTTGCGGCGACTGGCCTGCCACCAGGGCGCTATAGATTTCACCCAAGGCCTTGAGCATCTGGCCAAAGCCCCAGCCATCGAGAATCAGGTGATGGGCCTGGGTGCCGAGCCAGTGACGGTCGTTCGCCAGGCGTACCAGGCAAAAGCGGAACAATGGGCTGCCGTCAAAGGTATGGAGCTGCTGCATCTGCGCCTCCATCAGGGAGCGCGCCGCTTCCAGCGGATCTTTCTGCAGGCTGGCGTCATGCAGCGGCATGGCCACGTCCATCGTTGCGGCGAAGCGCTGGAGCGGCAGGCCATCAGGGCCAACGCCTGGCAGCAAGACGGTGCGCAGGGCGTCATGGTCCGCCACCAGCTGTTGCAGCGCTTGCTGCAGCAAGGCCGGGTCAACACGTCCGTGGAGCTCGACGTAACCTCCGATATTGTAGAGCGGCGACTCGCCCCGGCTCATCTGATCGAGCCAGATATCACGTTGGGCAGCGGTCAGCGGGTAGGTGTCGGCGGCGGACATCGGCTTCATAAGATCCTTCTCATGTGATTATCCGCCAATTCAATCAGTTACCCCCCTGAGTTGTATGGCCCCTGAAACCCGGACAACCCAGAAGGCAGGATCTGCGCTGAAAATCGTGTAGGACAATTGCCATGCCTAATGCCCGCCGATCGCCCCCTGCCACCTGGGCAATCCGGCGAAAGAGACGGTTTATCTTGGTATTCCAGGATATGAAGGTAGAAGTCGTCAGGTCCGTCACCTCGGAAGTGTCCTACACCCCGATACGCAATCGGTGGCATCTTCTGTCCCCTATTTCACCTACAGATCCAAGGAGCCAGCTCAGGCTTAAATACTCGCAAACGTTTGCACAAAGGACTCGACGACGAGACCAGCCACCGCTCGCCCCGAATCAAGGATGACCAGGCCATGAAGCGAACAGACTGTATCGAGCACCTGCATGGACCGCACTTCTACGCGCAACTGGGGCAATTGGTCGCCAGTACCGGCGATCACGATTTTGCCAGACACATGCTGGATGTGATGGCGGCGCTGGTGCCGATCGACCGGCTCGACCTCAGCGAATGGACCCTAGATCCACGCCACGCCAGCATCACCCGCATCAAGCAGCTCGGCAGCGCGGGCCCGAGCGAACCCTTCCCCTCCCCCGACAACCTGCGTCATCCGCTGTTGGAAAACATCATGCAGATGCGCGATCCCTTGCTGATCCAGCTCAAGGTTCCGCCCGGCAACTGCCTTGCAGGACAAGGCGCCAGCCAATGCAATCTGGTCTCTTGCAGCGGCAACCGGCGCTGGGTGATCACGTGTCACCGCAGGCCCGGCGAGCGCGCGTTCTCACTGTCGGAGCTGGCGTTTCTGAAGCGCCTGTCCGACACCTTGCTGCCCCTGGTCGAGCAGCACGCGCTGCTGGACGCTGGCAGTGACAGCGGGGCCGCGCCCATGCTTGACGATCTCGCGCCCGGATCAACCCGGCAGGCGTTCCTGAGTCGGCTGGCCCGTGAGGATGTGCGTCTGTCGCTGCGCGAGCAGGAAGTCTGCGTGGGCCTGCTCACTGGAGGTACCGTGCCAGAGATGGCGCAGCGGCTCAACGTCAAGGTGAGCTCGGTGGAAACCTATCTCAAGCGCGCCACGGCGAAGCTGGGGGTCAGCGGCCGGCATGGACTGGCCAAATGGATGGCGATGATGGACTGCACGCCATGCCTCATGAGGTAACCTTGCCGCACATCCACAGTGGCAAGGAGTCCGTCCATGGCCCCGAAAGTGGCGGCTTTGATGCTGGCCGCAGGTTACAGCCGCCGTTTCGGCAGCGATAAACGCCAGCAGTGCCTGGACAGCGGGCAGACGCTGCTCGAGGCCAGCCTGATGCTGCCCTGCGCCAGACTGGATGAGGTCTGGTTGGTACTGCGTCCTGACGACACACGGCTGCTGTCTCTGCCGGCTGCCGTGCAGGTCGTGCAATCGGCCAGCACTCGCCTGGGCCTGGCCCACAGCATCGCCGCCGGGGTCAGCGAGGTGGCACAGGCATCCCAGGCCGATGCCCTGGCGATCTTTCTCGCCGACATGCCGTTCATAACGACCGCTACGCTGGACGCCCTGCTGACCTCCAGCGACCCAGAGCACATCTGCGTACCCGTGCATCACGGCCGCCCTGGGCATCCGGTAATCTTCGGCCGCAGTTTCTGGCCAGAGCTGCGCCAACTGGCCGGTGACAGCGGCGCTCGAGAGGTGCTGCAACGTCACGCCCATGCCGTGCGCAGGGTTGCGGTCGACGATCCGGGCATCCTGCTTGACATCGATCGGCCAGCAGACCTGCCTTGCGGCCAACAAGGACTAGACTGAGACATGACTTGGCACACTGTGCCGCCAGTGACCACTGAAAGGCATGCAGGGGGCTGCCGCACCTGGAGGTGTGAGATGAGCCAGTTCAAGCGATTGTTCGTCATGCTCGGCCCGCAGATGCGCCATACACCCGCCCTGCAACGGGCGGCGGCGTTGGCCGACTCCAGCGGCGCCCTGCTGGATATCAATGTGTGCGTCGACGATGTCGATACTTTTGGCCTGATGAGCGAGCCGCGCGAGCGCGAACGGTTGCTGGCCGACATCCGCCTGTGGCTGGCCGATGAGGCCGAATACCTGAGCAACGCCGGCCTGGATGTGTCCACCGAATTGCTGCTGACCCGCGACCCGCTGGCTGCGGTGCTGCAGCAGGTCGAGCGCCTGGGCTGCGACCTGCTGATCAAGGACGTGCAACATGAGCCGATACTCAAGCGCCTGCTGGTCACTCCGCTGGACTGGCAGTTGCTCAAGGAGAGTCCGGTGGCCGTCCACCTGGTCAGCGAGATCCGCTGTCCGATGCCCCGCCAGGTGGCGGCTGCGGTCGACCTGGTGGCCCATGGTACCGGTGAAAGCCTGGACGAGCACGTGATCGCCACCGCCCATGCCCTGGCCCTGCAATGCAACGCGGAGTTTCACCTGGTGCACGTCTGCGACGCGGCCCGCACGCATATCGCCGACTTCGGCGCCGGCACCGTGACCATGCCGGGATTCAACACCAGCGTGCGCGATGCCCAGCACAAGGCATTCAACCGCCTGGGCGATCATCATCAGATCCCGCTGGAGCGCCGCCACTTTCTCGAAGGCGCGGCAACACGGGCCATCGCCCGATTCGTCAGTCATGGGCGCACCGATGTGATCGTCATGGGCAACCACCGCCACGATGCGCTGCAAGCGTTTCTGGGTGGCACCACCGCACACGTGCTCGAGCATCCGCTATGCAACGTGCTGGCCATCAAAGGGAGTCGCTGAGGCGCAGGGAGCGGCCTCCCCGCGCAGGTGCCGGGCGGTCAGAACGCCTTGCTGTAGAACAGCGAGTACGACTCGATCCCGTCGTTGGGCTGCTTGATGCCAGCGTTCGAATAATGCATCGCCCGAAGGCCGACCTTCTGCTCGCCTGGCAGCTTCAAGCCCACTCCGATACGGTCTTCGAAGTTGAAGGACGAGCCCAGGCGCTGATCCCCCACCTCGGTCTTGGAGAATGCCGCCAGACCAATGCCCGCCTCGATGTAGGGGGTGTAGGTGAAGCCACTGAACTCGTAGACGAACACCGGGCTGAACGACAGCGAGTGGGCGCCGCTGGCGTCACCGCCTTCCCAGTAGGTGTAGGCCGCGTCCCAATAGCCGCCGAGGTGCCCGGTGCTGCTTTCGAACCATTTGTTGCTCCAGTTGGACGACAGACCAATACGGTAGGTCAGGTCGCCCTGGCTCGTGGCGCCCAAGGCGGCGGAAACTTCCGCAGCCTGGGCGAAGTTGGCCCCGGCAAGGGCTAGCAAGGCGGCCAGCGAAGCGGCGAGAGGGGTTTTCATCAGTGACAATCTCCTAATGTCTGGTGCGGTGGAGGCTTGAGCCTCTCGTTTTCATCTTGTCCACACAGGCATCCAGCCAGGTAACAAGTGGTAATACCCACGTAAGTATCTTTCAGTGGATCAGGAAATTGAAAGTACTTTGCCACCATTGTCGAGGATCAGTCGTACTCGGCTTCGGCATGTCCGCCCAGCAGCCGCCGCTGCCGTCCACTCGCCGCCGCGAGCACCTGCGGATTGAATCGCCAGTCCAGGTAGGGCGAGAATTTTTGCGCGACCATGCGCCGGGCATAGTGCACCTGCAACATGTCGCGCACATGACCAGGGCGGGTGTTGGCACCGCCGGCATGCCAGAGTTCGCTGCGAAATACCAGCACGTCCCCAGCCTTGCACAATACGGGCATCGCGCCCTGTCCTTGCCAGGTGAGTTCACCTTGCAATGGCGCGCGTCCGGCACGGTGGCTGCCCGGAATGACAGAGGTTGGCCCGGTGAATTCATCGACGTCGGTAAGGTACATCTGCACGGTGAGTATCTGCACAGGCAGGTGAAAATCCGTCCTCGCCCAGACCCATTCCGGCAGCTCCAAAGGCAGATGATCCAGGTGCAAGACCATGCCCGGGTAGCCAGGATGGCTGCGCCAGGCAGTCTGGCCGATGATGTGGCAGTCATCACCCAGGACGGCTTCGGCCAGTTCGATCAGCCCAGGCAGGTCCAGAAAAGGCAGCCACAGCGGGTCGCGGTTGAAAACGCACTTGTAGTGTTCGAGCAGGCCTTGGTAGTCCCAGTGAATAGGCTGCAACTGATCGATGGCGCCGCGCAACAGTGCAACCTGCGCGGCATCGAGCACTGCGCGAACATGCACGAAGCCATCGTCGCGCAGGGCACGGAGCTGCTCTTCAAGGTCCATGGAGTCACCTCTATCGATCGACGAGCACTCGTTCTTCCAGCAGCTTGATGAATACGCTCAGGCTGCGCGAAACGGTGCCCCGCCGCCAGACGAGCCAGGTCTTGAGATAGCGCGAGTCTTCGGCCAGAGGCCAAACGCTCACGGTGGAGCAGCCGGGCATGCTGTCGAGCATGCTGCGGGGCATCAGCGCAAGGCCCGCGCCCGCGCTGACGCAGGCCAGCATGCCATGGTACGACTCCATCTCGAAGATCTTGCCAGGCACTGCCTTGTCCTGGACGAACCAGCTCTCGAAGTGATGCCGGTACGAGCAGTTGGCGCGAAACGCATAGATGCTCTCGCCGTTGACATCCTTGGCACGGGCGACCGGAGCATGGTTGAGCGGCGCGATGATGACCATTTCTTCCTCGAACACCGGCATGCCCTCGAGCGTGGGGTGCAGTACCGGACCATCGACGAACGCCGCGACAAGCCTACCGGCCAGCACGCCTTCGAGCATGGTGCCCGAGGGGCCGGTCGACAGGTCGAGATCGACCTTGGGATAACGCTGGTTATACGCGGCCAGCAATGCCGGGATGCGCACCGCTGCCGTGCTTTCAAGCGAACCGAGGGCGAAAGTGCCCTGCGGGTCTTCGCCAGCCACGGTGAGCCGGGCCTCGTGCACAAGGTCGAGGATGCGCCGGGTGTACTCGAGAAAATTCCAGCCGGCGGGAGACAGTCGCAGGCGATGCTTCTCCCGGATGAACAATTCCACTCCCAGGTCCTGCTCCAGCTGCTTGATGCGCGTGGTGAGGTTCGAGGGAACGCGGTGGATATGCTGAGCGGCGGCACTGATGCTGCCTTGCTCCGCCACGGCCTTGAAGATCTCGAGTTGAACCAGGTCCACAGTCATTCTCCAATCGTGAACGTTTCGCTCATTATTATTCAGTTTTTTATAAAGGCCCAGGCCTCTATGCTGGCTTCACTTCCCGACAACAACAGGAGACTCTCCATGTCCGCGATCAGCAGCCTGACCCATGCCATCTCCGTCGACCCGCACACCGGCGAGCAGATCGGCCACTATGCCTTTGACAACGATGCCGCCCTCGACGCAGCGCTTGCCCGCGCCAAGGCCGGCTTCGCGCAATGGCGCCGTCAGCCGGTGACTCAGCGCAGCGAGTACCTCCTGGCACTGGCCAAGGCCCTGTCCGCCAACGCCGAGGCACTGGCCGAGATGATCACCCGCGAAATGGGCAAGCCGATCGTTCAGGCCCGCGGCGAGATCGCCAAGTGCGTCAACCTGTGCCAATGGTACGCCGAGCACGGCCCCGCCATGCTCGCCGCAGAGCCGACGCTGGTGGAAAACAACAAGGCCCGCATCGAATACCGCCCGATGGGCTCGATCCTGGCCATCATGCCCTGGAACTTCCCCATCTGGCAGGTACTGCGCGGGGCCGTGCCAGCGCTGATCGCAGGCAACACCTACGTACTCAAGCACGCCCCCAATGTCATGGGCAGCGCCTACCTGCTGCTTGAGACTATCCGCCAGGCCGGCCTGCCAGAAGGCGTGTTCGAAGTGATCAACGTGGCGCCCGAGGGCGTGACCCGCGCCATCAATGACCCGCGCATCACTGCCGTGACCCTTACTGGCAGTGTCCGTGCAGGCATGGCCATCGGTGCCCAGGCAGGTGCCGCGCTGAAGAAATGCGTACTGGAGCTGGGGGGATCGGACCCGTTCATCGTGCTCGCCGACGCCGACCTGGATGCTGCGGTCAAGGCTGCCGTCGCCGGCCGCTACGGTAATACCGGTCAGGTCTGCGCCGCCGCGAAGCGTCTGATCGTCGAGCACAGTGTGCTCGACGAGTTCACAAGCAGATTTGTCGAGGCCACGCGCCAGCTCAAGACCGGCAACCCGCTGCATGACGACACCTACATCGGCCCGATGGCCCGCTTCGACCTGCGTGACGAGCTCGACGGGCAGGTCCAGGCGACCCTCGCCGAAGGCGCGACCCTGCTGCTGGGCGGCCACAAGGCAGATGGCGTGGCGAACGTCTTCGAGCCTACCGTGCTGGGCGGTGTGACGTCCGAGATGACCGCGTTCAGGCAAGAGCTGTTCGGCCCGGTTGCGGCGATCATCAGTGCCCGTGATGCCGATCACGCCGTGGAACTGGCCAACGACAGTGATTTCGGCCTGGCTTCGACTATCTACACTGCGGACGCCGCACTGGCCGAGCGCATGACCGATGAGCTGGACACCGGCGCGGTGTTCATCAACGGCTACTGCGCCTCCGATCCTCGCGTGACCTTCGGCGGGGTGAAGAAGAGTGGCTTCGGGCGCGAGCTGTCGCACTTTGGCGTACGCGAGTTCTGTAACGCGCAGACCGTGTGGCTGGACCGCAACTGAGTCCGAAGCGATAGAGGACCTTCGCGGGTTGTGAGATCGATGACGCCAGTGGCATAGTGCCACTGGTCGGCATTCTACAAAACTTGCTACGGTGTACAAGTTTTCTGCCGATATACAGTCATCCCTTCTCTGCCTCCGTCCAGGTGCGCACTATGTTCTTCAATAAACAAGAAAAGACCGAGCTGGCTGCCCTTCGCAATGAGCTCGCCTCGAGAGAGCGCGTTTGCGAAAGTTTGAACGAGCAGATGCTGGTCATGCGCCTCGACGCAGGTGGCCGTATCGAGTACGTCAACGCCAATTTCGAGCGGGAAATGCAGCACCGTGCCAGCGATGTCCGAGGGCGGCTGCTCGCCGACCTGATACCGGACGACGTGCGCCACGACGAGTTTCATCGCCGCGTCTGGACAGCGCTGCAAACGGGGGACAATTTCAGCGGTGCGCTACGCATCCTGCGAAAGGACGGCAAGGAGGCATGGTTACGAGTGCTGCTGCATCCAATCCGCACGGCGGGTGACGCCGCGGCATCATTCGTGATCTACGCGAGCGACCTTACCCGCACCATCGAGGCCTCGCGCGAGCACGAAGCCCTCATCAAGGCCTTGTTGCGCTCCACGGCAGTGATCGAGTTCGATCTCCAAGGGCACGTACTCACCGCCAACGACCGCTTTCTCGAAGCAATGGGCTTTCGCCTCGAACAGATCAAGGGCAAGCACCATCGCCAGTTCTGTACCTCGGAGGAGTCGGCTTCGCAGGAATACCGCGAGTTCTGGGAGCGGTTGCGCCGAGGCGAGTTCATTGCCAGCCGCTTCAAGCGCGTGGATGCCCGGGGTCATACAGTCTGGCTGGAGGCGTCCTATAACCCGGTGTTCGATGCCCGCGACCGGCTGGTAAAGGTCGTCAAGTTCGCCACTGTCATCACCGATCAGGTCAACCAGGAGATCGCCGTCGCCGAAGCCTCGACGATTGCCTACTCGACTTCGATGCAGACTGAAAGCACCGCACGCCAAGGTGCGGAAGTGCTGCAGCAGACTGTTGCGGTGATGCGTGATCTCGCACGCCAGATGCAAGATACCGCCGAGGGTATCGAAGCGCTCGATGAACAGAGCCAGGTCATCGGCACCATCATCAAGACCATCAGCGCAATTGCGGAGCAAACGAACCTGCTGGCCTTGAACGCCGCGATCGAGGCCGCCCGTGCCGGTGATCAAGGCCGTGGTTTCGCCGTCGTGGCCGATGAAGTGCGCCAGCTGGCCTCCCGCACTACCCGCGCGACCACTGAAATCGCCGACGTGGTCCTGCAGAACAAGCGTCTGGCCGCAGATGCGGTGGAAGTGATCGGAACCGGACGCCGCCAGGCCGAAGAAGGGCTTCACCTGACCAACCAGGCAGGCTCGGTGATCATGCAGATCCAGGACAGTGCCCAGAGAGTGGTCAAGGCGGTCGAGCGGTTCGCGACGCTCAATCGATGAGATGAATCAAGGCCGAGTGCTTACGGCCTCGGCTTCGGATTTTACATTCCATCGACAGACCATGAAGCTGCCATGCCCGGAAGGGCAAGCGCGTCTTCAATTCCGAGATTCGCCCATGACGAACATCGACAACCCCGACCTGATGGCCCGCTTGCTCATCCAGAGCGTCATTGACTACGCCATCTACCTTCTCACGCCGCAAGGCATCGTGGCCAACTGGAATCCGGGAGCCGAGCGCGCGAAGGGATACAAGGCGACCGAGATCGTAGGCCAACACTTCGGAGTCTTCTACGGCGACCAGGATCGGGCAGACGGCATACCCATGATCAATCTCGGCGTAGCCGGGAAGACCGGCCGTTTCGAGGATGAAGGATGGCGCATGCGCAAGGACGGCACAGCCTTCTGGGCGCACGTGATCATCGATGCGGTACATGATGAAGCAGGCGCGCTGGTAGGGTTTGCCAAGATCACGCGGGACATCACCGAGCGTCGCCGCCACGAACAGGAGCTGCTCAAGGCCAAGGAGCTGGCCGAAAAACATAGCGAGGAGATGGCGTCCGTTTCTCGTTTTCTGGACTCCGTGGTGTCCAACATGCCTGCCAGCGTCATCGTGCAGGACAGGCATACGCAGAAGATACTCCTGGCCAACCAGCGAGCCCACGACCTTTTCGGCAATGCTGTACAGATGGTGGGCAGCACCGCCAACCAATGCCTGGCCCGAAGTGTCGCGGCCTATGTGGAGCAGGAAGCGGCCAGGGCGATTGGTACTCCCGGGGTACAACTGTCCGAGACAGCGGTGACTACCGCGCATGGCCGGCGGACATTGAGGAGCCGGTCACTGGTCGGCAACAACACCCATGACGCGTCCGACTATGTGCTGCTCATCACTGAAGACGTGACCGAGGAGCTTGAAGCTCATGCCCAGATCCGCCATATGGCCCACCATGACGCATTGACAGGCTTGCCCAACAGAAACCTGTTCCGCAAGCGCCTTGACGAAGCGCTCGCGCGTGACCGGACAACCGGGAGGTTCACTGCAACCCTCTGCCTGGATCTCGATAACTTCAAGAGCATCAACGATGCCCTGGGCCACGCCTTTGGAGACAAGCTGCTCTGCGCCCTCGGCACCCGGCTGCGCGAAGAGCTTCGCGACCGGGACACCCTGGCGCGCCTGGGTGGGGACGAATTCGCCATTGTCATTCCCCAACTGGAGGATGCCAGCGCCGCGCACCGCACCGCGCAGCGGATAATCAATGCGATGGCCCCGCCGTTCCTGGTCGACGGGCATAGCTTCTCGGTCGGTATCAGCGTGGGGATCTCGATGGCGCCCCGGGACCATGTCGCAGCCGAAGAACTGCTGCGTTATGCGGACATGGCGCTTTATGAAGCGAAACGCAATGGCCGCAACCGATATGAATGTTTCAAGCCGCAGCTCGATGAAGCCGCCCGCAAGCGTCGCATGATGGAAGCGGATCTGCGTACGGCCTTGCACCTGGGTCAGCTTGAGCTGCACTACCAGCCCGTACTGGAAAATCATTCCAACGAGATCTCGGGCTATGAGGCCTTGATGCGCTGGCCGCATCCGACCAAGGGCATGATCATGCCCGCGGATTTCATTTCCATCGCCGAGGAAACGGGCTTGATCCACGAGGTCGGCATACGGGCGCTCAACCTCGCCTGCCAAGAGGCAGCAGGCTGGAGTGGGCTTCAATCGGTCGCGGTGAACCTTTCGCCAATCCAGTTCAAAAGCGGCGCCCTGGTGGAGATCGTCTCGCTTGCGCTGGCGGACTCGGGCCTTGCGCCCAGCCGCCTGGAGCTCGAGATCACCGAGTCAGTGCTGCTGGACAATACCGAGGCGAACCTCTGCACCTTGCGAGGCCTCAAGGCGCTTGGCGTCGCGATATCGCTGGACGACTTCGGCACTGGCTACTCCTCGCTGGGTTATCTGCGCTCATTTCCCTTCGACCGCATCAAGATCGACAAGTCATTCGTGGCAGACATGGCCAATAGCCGTGAAGCGCTGTCGATCATCCGCGCGATCACCGAAATGAGCAACAGCCTGTTCATCAAGACCACGGCCGAGGGTGTGGAGACCCGTGAACAATTCGAGCAGCTGAAAGCGGAAGGCTGTACCCACTCTCAGGGCTACCTGTTCGGCCGGCCGGTGGCAGCGAAACATCGTCGGGAAAGCCTCGAGCAAACGCGGGCTAACCGGGACAGCTACTTGACCGGAGGTGTCGAGGCAGTCCTCACGTGATGGCCTGCAGCCCTTTGTCAGCGATAACATTGAGCAACTTCAACGCAGGTCCGGCGGGCTGTGTTTCGCCCTGCTCCCACTTGCGCACGGTGGAAGTGGAAGTGTGCAGGTACAGGGCAAAAACCGGTTGGCTGAAATTCAACAGTTCCCGCAGTCGCTTGATATCCTCGGCACTGAAATCGCGAACCGGTGGCGGGCACACTGACTCAAACTCACGCATGGTGACCTTGCTGATAGACCCAAGCTCGAACAAGGCTTGCATGTCATCTCGCAGAGATTCAATGATTTTGCTGGTCACAGCATACCTCCATAAGTAAACCCGCCCGCAGGGCATCGATCAAACCTGCTTGCATCTCCCCCACCGCCTCGCACAACACAGCGTCTGACAGATTTTCCAACATTTGCCCTTTCGCAAACCTGCGAGTCTTGAATACGATCATGCCGCGTCGCCTATCGAATATACCCGTAACGGGTACATTCTTGCAGACATCTGCCGGTTGCCGTAAGCGGACGGGTCGGCTTTTCCTGTAGTCCAAAGCCGCAAGCACCGTCGGCCCTTCTCATGCCACCTGTTTCATGACCGTCCCGCTGGATCCCTCAGCAACGAATACCCACGCTCCAGCAATGTCTGGCCGATGTACCGTGACCCGACTTCATTGAGATGCGCGTTGTCCAGGTACAACAGCTTGCCGCCAATCAGCGGGCTGCAGCGATGGTCGGGGCAGATGACCTGGTTGGGATCGATGAAATGCACCTGCGGGAACTTGTCCCTGATTTGCGCCCAGTAGCGCGGCCGGCTGCTCTCCGAGGTGTCGCAGGCACGGTCGGGGTCGAACATGACGCGGCGGATCGGGCAGGTGGCAGCTTTGTCGATGGGCTGGTTCTTGAGAATGACGATCACCTGCCCGCTGTGCTCGACCGCCCGGCGGATACTCGCCTCGATCATGCCTTCGGCGGCTTCGTCTCGCGGCCAGCTGCCCGCCAGCACTACATAGCGATAATGGTTGTGCTCGATCAGGTCGTAGACCTTTTCATTGCGGGCCGCACAGTGATCGGCGTACACCGGGGGCATTCCGCCGGTGTAGCCCAGTACGGGCAGGCAATAGTCGATGGTGTAGTCCATCAGGCTGATGTTGTCGGGGCGCGCGAGGATATCGACCATGCCAGTGAAATGGTTGGCGAACGAGTCGCCTACGAGGATGCCATCGAGTACTTGCTTTTCAGCACCTATGCGGCAATCACTGTTCGGCTCGGTGCCGTACAGGGCATTGGCGACATGGCAGCCGTGGCGGATGTCAGCGGGCTTGTCCAGGGTCATGGCTTCGAGGCGCTCGACCTTGGGGCTGAAGCGCTGCGGAAACCCCTCCAACTGCTGGGTCAGCCCCGCCAGCAGCGCCAGGCCTGCCACCGGCACGGCAAAACGCTGGGTCAGCACGCGGGCAAAACTCAACCGCACGCCACTGCGCCTGAACGGCAACTCGACGTAGCGCCAGCAGAGCCAGGCCAGCGCGATCCCTACCGCCACCACAGCGCACGCAACGACGAAGGTGATCGGTATTTCCAGGTAGTTGAGATAGGCAATCAACGGCCAATGCCACAGGTAGAGCGAATAGGAAATCAGCCCGACGAATACCATCGGCCGGCTGCTCAGCAGCGGAGACCGGCAGTCGCCGGCCCCTGCGTAGATCAGCAGAGCCGCGCCCAGGCACGGCCATAGCGCATTGAGGCCTGGGAACGGCTCGTTACCGTCGAGCAGCACTAGCGACTGACCGATCAGCAGATAGCCCAGGGCGGCGCAGCCCAAGGCTTTGACGCGGCCGACGGACCGCGGCTGTTGCAGGTAGATGCCCAGCCACCCTCCCAGCATGAGCTCGAAAAAGCGCGTCGGCAGCAAGTAGTAGGATGCAGTGGCAAAGACACCGGTCGCGTACTGCGAAAGCCCCACGGCGATCAGCACGCCCATGCCCAGGGTGAGCAGAAGATGGCGTGGCGCCATCCGGTACACCAGTAGCACCAGCAGCGGCCAGATCACGTAGAACTGTTCCTCGATCCCCAGTGACCAGGTATGCAGCAGTGGCGCCTCGCTCGCATCAGCAGCAAAGTAGTTGCCGTACTTGAGCCAGATATAGATGTTCGACACCCCGAGCAGTGAATAGAGAGCACTGGCATCGAGGCGCATGAGGTCGACCGGCGACAGCAGCACGGCGCCCACCACCACGCAGGCCAGCAATACCGTGACCAGCGCAGGCGCGATGCGGTTGATGCGCCGTTGGTAGAACTGGCGGAGTGAGAACCGCCCTTCCCGCACTTGCGCGAACACTTGGGAAGTGATCAGGAAACCCGAGATGACAAAGAAGATGTCTACGCCGATAAAACCGCCGGGCAGCAGCGTGGAGCTCAGGTGATGCACGAAGACGGCGATGACCGCCACCGCGCGCAATCCATCGATATCGGAACGGTACGTGTTCATGCGCCTGGCCTTCCCTAAGGTAACGGCAATCGGATCCACTAAGGCAATTTGCCACCCCCTAGTTGTAGGAGGGGATTCGACGCTTCGCTAAGGCGGAAAGTCAAAAAGCCGACGACTGACCGTTTTCTTTACAACATGGCAGAAGGCCTCCTAAAAACGTCATTTTTCTGCCGATCAAATACTGGCATGACCGGTACTGGCCAAGTACCGGGCACCTGCTAGCGTTGACTGAGCCCCTATCTCCGCAGGAACCGATCATGAAACCACTTATGCGCTCCGTTCTGCTGGGTTCCACTCTGCTCGCCCTCGCGGCGTGCTCCAGCAACCGTGTCGATCCGAGTGAGTATTCCGGGTTTCTCAAGGACTACAGCCGCCTGCAACCGGCGCAGAGCATGAGCGGTGTGCCGGTGATGCGCTGGATCGACCCCGACCTCAAGGCTGCGAACTATAGCCAGGTGTTCATCGAGCCCAGCCAGTTCTACCCCCGGCCGCAACCCACTGCGGTGATCTCCGCAGGGACCTTGCAGGCGATCACACGCTACTTCAACGACGCGCTGCGGCGGGAGATGGGCAGCGTGATGACCCTCGCCAAGGGGCCCGGCCCGCAAACCATCGTCGTGCGCCCGGCCATCACTGCCGTGGCGACCCACACCGAGGGGCTCAAGCCCTATGAGGTGATCCCCATCGCGCTGGTCGCGGCGGCGGTCAACACTGCAGCGGGCGGCCGCGACCAGGCCGTGGACATCGCGGTGGAGGCAGCCTTCCTTGATGGTGCTACTCAGAAGGTACTGGCCCAGGTGGTCCGCAAGGGCAGCGGCAAGGAGCTGGAGAATGAGAAGCAGCAGTTGACCCTGGAGGATGTGAAGCCGGTGCTTGATGGCTGGGCCAGCGATATGCGCAAAAGCTTTGTCGCGTTGAAAGCAAAGGCCCGCTGAAGGCGGGCCGTAGCTGTAAGTCAGGCGCTTCTGGAAAAGCGGATCAACATTCTACGAATGCCACCGCAAGACCGCCGCGCGAGGTTTCCTTGTAGTTGGCGTGCATGTCGGCGCCGGTGTCGCGCATGGTGCGGATCACCCGGTCGAGGGAGATGAAGTGCTCACCATCCCCGCGCAGCGCCATCTGCACGGCGTTGATGGCCTTGACCGCTGCGATTGCGTTGCGCTCGATGCACGGTATCTGCACCAGGCCGCCTACTGGATCGCAGGTCAGGCCAAGATTGTGCTCCAAGGCGATTTCGGCGGCGTTTTCGAGCTGCGGCGCCGTAGCGCCCAGCACTTGGGCAAGCCCTGCGGCGGCCATGGCGCAGGCAGAGCCGACTTCGCCCTGGCAGCCGACCTCGGCGCCAGAGATCGACGCGTTTTTCTTGCACAGGATGCCAACCGCGGCTGCGCTGAGCAGGAACATGACCACGTCGTCATCACAGGCCTCGGGACTGAACTTCATGTAGTAGTGCAACACCGCCGGAATGATCCCCGCCGCGCCATTGGTCGGCGCCGTGACCATGCGCCCGCCTGCGGCGTTTTCCTCGTTGACTGCCAGCGCGAACAGGTTGACCCATTCCATGGCGCTCAGGGTCGAGCCAATTACGTTCGGCTTGCCCAGCTCCTGCAGACTTCGGTGCAGCTTGGCCGCACGGCGCTTGACGTGGAGCCCGCCAGGCAGAATCCCCTCGTTGCGCAAACCGTTGTCCACGCACTCGCGCATGGCCGCCCACAGCTTAAGAATACCGCTGCGCACTTCGGCTTCGGGACGCCAGGCGCACTCGTTGGCCATCATCAGCTGGCCCACGCTCAGGCCATGGGCCTTGCACAGGGCAAGCAACTCGGCCCCGCTTGAAAAATCATACGGCAGCGTGACCGCGTCAACCTGATCGCCGGCCTCGCTCAACTGCGCCGCCTCGACGATGAAGCCGCCGCCCACTGAGTAGTAGGTCTGCAGCAACAGGCCCGCGCCCTGCTCGTCCAGGGCCTCGAGGCTCATCGCGTTGGGGTGGTAAGGCAGGCTCTCGTCGAGCAGCAGCATGTCGCGTGGGTAATCGAAATCGATCGGCTGGCTGCCGTCGAGGATCAGGCAGTGTTCGGCCATGACCTGGTCGATGCGCGAGGCAATGGTCTGCGGATCGATGCGGTCAGGCCACTGCCCCATCAGGCCCAGCAGGCAGGCACGGTCGGTGGCATGGCCGACGCCGGTAGCCGACAGCGAGCCATAGAGCCGCACTTCTACGCGCTGTACCCGTGCCAGCAGTCCTTGTTCGCGCAGCACCTGCGCGAATGTCGCGGCGGCGCGCATGGGGCCCACCGTGTGGGAACTGGAAGGGCCGATGCCGATCTTGAAAAGATCAAATACGCTGATAGCCATGCTAATACCTCGCTGGCGGTGTGATCGTTACGGCACGTTCCTTCAGTTGAAGGAGTCCATCTTTATGGAAGATACTGACGCCAGACGGTCACATTGACCAACGAAACTTTCTAAGCAAGCCTTTAGCAGGACTAAACGATGCGACGGCAAATAAATGGGCAGATGTATGTGTGGCTGCACGTGTTCTCCTGTGCGGCGCGGCACCTGTCGTTTACCCGCAGCGCAGAGGAACTGCACATCACTCCTGGAGCGGTAAGCCAGCAGATTCGCCAGCTGGAGGAGCGCCTGGGTTTCCGGCTGTTCCTGCGCCGCGCCCGCGGCGTGGAACTGAGCGCCGAAGGCCAGCGCCTGGCGCAGACCGTCAGTGAGGCCTACGGCAGTATCGATGCCGAACTGCGCCGGCTGGACGCAGGTGAAATCCGTGGCACCGTACGGCTGCGCTCGATTCCTTCCTTCTTGGCGAAGTGGCTGACACCACGCCTGCCGCGCCTGCAGCAGCGCTATCCGGATATCCAGCTGAGCCTGGTTGCCGAAGACAGCAACCAGGCCCTCGATCCTGGTGATTTCGACCTGGCGGTCGACCTCAACGACGGCAGCTATCCGGGCATGCTTTCGACACCCTTGCTGGACGAACAGATCTTCCCGGTGTGCTCACCGGCCCTGCTGCGGGGCCGCCCGCCCCTGCACGGGCCGGCGGACCTTGTGCACTATCCGTTGCTCCACGACGTCACCGCCTGGCGCGGCAGTTCGGAATACGCCGAATGGGAGTTCTACCTGGATGGAATAGGCGCCGGAGGTCAGGACGTGCGCCGGGGCCATACGTTCAACCGCAACCACCTGACCATCGAGGCGGCGATTGCCGGCATCGGGGTGGCCATTGCCCGGCGCACGCTGCTCAATGACGAGCTGGAGCGCGGCGCGCTGATCATTCCTTTCGGCGTGCCTATCCCGAATCACAAGCGGTATGTGTTGCTGTATCTGCCGGGCGGCCTGAATCAGCCAGGCGCGCGGGCGGTACATGACTGGTTGGTGGAAGAAGCACAGGGGTTCCGGGCACTGCATCCATTGGGAATGGCAGAGGAAATGTAGCACCGGATCAGTGTTCAGCCCCGCCGCTTGAGGGTTTCGGACGGCAACTCGCCGAACTGCTGCCGGTAGCTGTCGGAGAACCTTCCCAAGTGCAGGAAGCCATGGTCCAGCGCCAGTTCGGTGAGGCTTCGCACCGGACAGCTCGCATCGCTGAGACAGGCGTGGACACGCTCCAGCCGAAGCTGGCGGATGTACTGCCGGGGCGTCGTTCCCAGATGCCGGTCGAACAGGCCGTACAGTGAACGCAGGCTCATGCAGGCCTGCTCGGCCAGGGACTCGCTGGACAGTTCCAGCTTGAGATTGCGCTCGATGTAGTCGAGGATCCGCTCCAGGCCGACCGAAGGGGCATCAAGGCATTCGCGGCGCACGTTGCAGCTCATCAGCGTCAGCAGCTTGCTGCCGACGATCTGGCTGTAGTGACCCTGCACCCGCGGCAATGAATCGCCGAACTCTGCCTCGTGACAGACCATCGCCAGCAGGTTGACGAAGCCCTCCAGCTCCTCCAGGCGGTAGTGGTTGCGCAAGAAGCGCACGCCGTCGGCCGGCCGTTGCCAGCGCTGCTCGTCGCAGATCGATTCGATCAGGCGGGCCGGCACCTTGAGGATGAATTTCTCGCAATCCTGGGAATAGGTCAGGTCGACCGGATCGTCCGGATTGATCAGCAGCAGCTCGCCAGGCACCAGGTGGTGCTCGCGCTGGTGACCACGCCACAGGCAATTGCCGTTGAGCAGTATCTGCAGGTGATAGTTGGTTTCCAGCGCGGGAGACGTCACCCGCACGCTGCCGCCATAGCTGATACGGCACAGGTCGAGCTCAGCGAACTTGCGGTGATTGAGACTGGCCAGGGGGTGAGTGGTCGGCGCCAGGCCAATGCAGTGCTGGCCGACATGCTGGTTCACGTAATCGGACACCGCATACGGGTCGGCGTGATGAAACACGCTACTGCGCTCGCTCAGCAGGTAGCTTTGCATGGGCATGGCACTCGATGTCGTTATTGTTCTCGTCGCCGCTGGCTACCCGCAAGGCGGGTGCGGGCGGTCGTTCACGGTCGTCAAGCAAGTGCGCCATCGGGATACAGGGGCAGTCGATGGCGGGCACCTTGCTGCCACATTACGCAAGAACGACACATGGCAGCAATGACTTCCGACAAAGAGCGGGCGAATATCGGACGACCGCACGCTTAGACACAGCTTGCAAACCTCTGGCAGGACCACTGAGAGGATTTTCCTACAGCTGCATGGACTCATCTGTTACAACCCGCCGATATCTTCGAGGTCACTGCGTCCATGTCTGCATCGCTTTTCGGCCGCCTCCAGCGGCGCTGGTTTTCCATCCTGTGCATGGCGGCACTGATCGTCGGCCTGCCCGCCGGTTGCGGGGTGCTGCAGCACAAGGAGCGCGAACTGGTGTTCCGTATAGAGCCTGGCGACGCCAGCTGGTATCGCGGCTTGCCCAGTACTGTCCAGGAGCTCGACCTGCGTGCGCGGAGCTTCAAGGACGACCAGAGCCTGCACGCGTGGTGGTGGCCCGCCCAGCGCGCCAATGCACCGGCCGTGCTCTACTTGCACGGCGTACGCTGGAACCTCACCGGTCAGCTGTTCCGCATCGAGCAGCTGCACGCAATGGGCTTCTCGGTACTGGCGGTCGACTACCGCGGCTTTGGCCAGAGCCGCGGCGACCTGCCGTCCGAGACCACCGTCTATGAAGATGCGCAGATCGCCTGGGAGCGTTTCAGCCAGCTCCAGCCCGACCCCAGCAAGCGCCTGATCTATGGGCATTCGCTGGGCGGCGCCGTGGCAGTGGAGCTGGCCGCCGAGCTGGCGCGCCAGGCCGGGAAAGACGGCCAGGCGATTCCCGCGCGAGGGCTGATTCTCGAGTCGACCTTCACGTCATTGGGAGATGTGGCGGCAGCGGTGGCCGACACCAGCCTGCCGATCCGCTGGCTGCTGTCTCAGAAGTTCGACTCCATCGACAAGATCGGCGCCATCGACATGCCGTTGCTGGTAGTCCATGGCCTGGATGACCGCTACGTCCCGTCTCGCTTCAGCGAGCAGTTGTTCGAGGCCGCACATCAACCCAAGGCGCTGCTGCTGGTGCCCGGGGCCAGTCACAACAACAGCATGAGCCTGGGCGGCCAACGTTACCGACAGGCGATCGACGCATTGTTGCAGGGCAAGCTGTCGGCGCTGCCTCCAGGGATTGCATCCCCCGCCAGCTGAAGCAGAGGCTATTGCCACACAGGCTTCACTGCACAGGAAGGAAGTTCATCAACAACAGGCTCTGCGCATAGTTGAGGCCGATACGCCGGTAGCGTTCATCGAGCATCTGCGCGAGCAAGTCCAGCCGCGCAACGATCTTGCCGAACTCCACCGCGAAGCTCAGGTTGCTGCCCTCTTCCGAGATCTCGTTGGAAAACAGCAGCAGTACGCCATTGGCGTCCTGCCGCTGGCTGAGCATCCACGTCGCCTTTTCGATGTTGCGCGCGGCGTTGTTGACGAACAGCGGGTCGATGGCATCGGTCATGAAGAATTCGGTGCGGCCACCGTGGGCCGTCACCAGCATGCTGCCGATGGCGTAGATGAATGCGCCCACGCGGTCACCGCGGAATTCCGGGCTCAAGGCATGGCTCAGTGCCGCCAGGTCACGTCGATCGCCCAACTGCGCCAAGGGCTGGCGCTGCTCGATGGCCTGGCGGATCTGCCGTTCCGCGGCGGCGGCATCGACAAAGCCCGACTGCTTCCACTGGGTGGGATTGCGCAGGTACAGCTTGTTCATCAGCAGGTAGAGGCTTTGCAGGTTGTCGCGCATCTCCAGGGTCGCCATGCGGTCGACGCTGGTCTGGAACAGCTCGCGGGGGTTGCCCTCGCCGAACTGGTTGACGATGTCGCGGCCCTGCTCCTGGGTGCAGGCGCTCAGGCACAGGACAAGGGCCACGCACAACGGCCCGCGGCAAGCTCGAGAGAACATTCTTGAAGACGAAACAACCATCGGCACCGGTTCTGGGTTCAACGACCGTGACGGGGGTCGGCACGGCGCAGCAGTGCATAGAGCTGCAAAGTCCGAAAAAGTGCGATGCGCGGCGACCAAGGGTCGCTGCGCTCAAAGGGCTGGCGCCGTCAGGCCTATCCAAGAAACAACCGGTAAGCCGGGTTATCCGTCTCGTCCCAGTACCGATAGCCCATTTCATCCAGCGCCTGGGGCAGGTTCGCCAGCTCATCGTGCGGCACTTCCAGTGCAGCGAACACCCGCGCCTCGGCAGCACCATGGTTGCGGTAGTGGAACAGGCTGATATTCCAGCGCTTGCCCAGGCGTTCCAGAAAACCCATCAGGGCCCCAGGCCGCTCGGGAAACTCGAAGCGCAGCACGCGCTCCTGGGCGCCCGGCGCGGCATGCCCGCCCACGGTATGACGCACATGCAGCTTGGCCAATTCGTTGTCGGTCAGGTCGAGAACCTGGTAGCCCTGCTCCGCCAGGCCGGCCAGCAGCTGTTCGCGGGGATCGTTCAACGGATGGGTCTGCACGCCGACGAAAAGCCGCGCTTCCTTGCCCGCATGGTAGCGGTAGTTGAACTCGGTGATCTGGCGCTTGCCCAGCGCATGGCAGAACGCCAGAAAACTCCCCGGTTGTTCAGGGATGGTGACGGCGATGATCGCTTCGCGCTGCTCGCCCACTTCGGCCCGCTCGGCCACATGACGCAGGCGGTCGAAGTTGACGTTGGCACCTGAGTCGATGGCGACCAGTGTCTGGCCCGAGATACCCTCGCGGGCCACGTATTTCTTGATCCCGGCCACCGCCAGGGCCCCAGAGGGCTCGGTGATCGAGCGCGTGTCGTCGTAGATGTCCTTGATCGCGGCGCACAGCTCATCGTTGCCGACGGTGATCACTTCATCCACGAAGTGCCGGCACAGCTCGAAGCAGTGGGCGCCGACCTGGGCAACTGCCACGCCGTCGGCAAAGGTGCCGACCTGCGGCAGGATCACCCGCTCGCCAGCGGCCATGGCCGCTTGCAGGCAGTTGGCATCGTGCGGCTCGACGCCGATGACCTTGACCTCGGGGCGCAGGTACTTGACGTAGGCAGCGATGCCGGCGATCAGCCCGCCGCCGCCCACCGGCACGAAGATGGCGTCCAGCGGCCCCGGGTGTTGGCGCAGGATCTCCATGGCCACCGTGCCCTGTCCTGCGATCACATCCGGGTCATCGAAGGGCGGCACGAAGGTCGCACCGTGGCTGTCGGCCAGTTTCAGCGCGTGGGCCAGGGCGTGGGGAAAGCTGTCGCCGTGCAGCACCACCTGGCCACCCCGCGAACGCACGCCCTCGACCTTGAGCCCGGGCGTGGTGGTCGGCATGACGATGGTTGCCCGCATTCCCAGCTTGGCCGCTGCCATGGCCACGCCCTGGGCGTGGTTGCCCGCCGAGGCGGTGATCACCCCGCGCTCACGCTGCTCGCGGCTGAGCCTCGCCAGGCGGGTATAGGCACCGCGGATCTTGAAGGAAAAGGTCGGCTGCAGGTCTTCGCGCTTGAGCAGCACCTGGTTGCCCAACGACACCGACAACGCTGGCGCCGCTTGCAGCGGGGTCTCGATGGCGAGGTCATAGACCGGCGCTGCAAGGATGCGCCGCACCTGCTCGGTGAGCAATTGCTGGGGGCTGGTGGCGCGAGGGCTGACGGCGAGGCTGGTCATCGATGACTCCTGGTTGTTTTCAGCTTGCCCAGGAGTCGGAAAGAAAAAACCCGCCTCCAGGGCGGGTTCGGTGCAGCTACGCGCTAACCCGCCAATCCGATAATGGCGGTAATAATAATGCTGGCGGCGTAAGGCTGCGGGAATGCGTTCATGGCGAGGAACTTAGCCCAGCCGCTTGTGGCAAGTCAAGCACACCCGGAGCGTAGGCTCTGTGCCTGACGAGATGGGAAGTTCAGGCATGGTAACAATCCCTACAGATAATCAGGGTTTTCCCTCACATATTTTCATACATTACCTACAGGCATTAACAACTCTTTCGGCATCCGGTGACTTAGCATACGGCCGGTCATTTCCGGAAGATCCGCATGTCACTCATCATTCCATTTCGTCTGCGCCCTGTGGCGCTACTCCTGCTCCTCAGCCTGGGCCTGGCCGGCTGCGATAACACTGCGGTCCCCGACGACAACACGCCGCCTCCTCGGGTCAGCGTCGAGACGGTGCGCGAGCAGGCTCTGGCGATCAGCACCGAGCTCAGCGGGCGCATCCTGGCGCCGCGTACGGCGCAGGTCCGTGCCCGGGTGGCCGGGGTGGTGCTAAAGCGGGTGTACCGCGAGGGCAGTGACGTCAAGCAGGGCGATGTGCTGTTTCTGATCGATCCCGCACCCTTCCAGGCCGACCACGACAGTGCCCGCGCGGCACTGGCCAAGGCCGACGCCATGCGCTTCCAGGCGCGCCTGCAGGATCAGCGCTATCGGGAGTTGATCGCGATCAACGCCGTCAGCCGCCAGGAGCACGACAACGCCCGCGCCGCGTTTCTCCAGGCAGACGCCGAGGTCGCTTCGGCCAGGGCCGCCCTGGACCGCGCCCGGCTGAACCTGGGCTACGCGACGGTCACGGCGCCGATTTCAGGGCGCATCGGCCGCGCGCAGGTGACCGAAGGCGCGCTGGTCGGACAGAACGAAAGCACCGAGCTGGCGACCATCCAGCAGCTCGATCCGATCCACGCCGACGTGACCCAGTCTACGCGCGAGCTCAATGCCCTGCGCCGCGCCCTGCGTGCTGGCGAGCTGCAGCAGGTGGGCCAGGACCAGGCCCAGGCAACGCTGATCCAGGACGATGGCACGCCCTATCCATTGCCGGGCAAGCTGCTGTTCTCCGACATCAGCGTCGACCCGGGCACCGGCCAGATCACCCTGCGCAGCGAATTCCCGAACCCGGACCTCGATCTGTTGCCGGGCAGCTTTGTGCGTGTCCGGCTGGAGCAGGCGGTACAGCCACAAGGGATCAGCGTGCCGCAGCGGGCCATCCTGCGTGACAGCGCCGGCATGCCCAAGGTGCTGCTGGTCGACGAGCAGCAAAAGGTCACCGAGCGCCAGGTGCGGCTGGGCAGCGTTCAGGGCGACCGCTGGATCGTCAGCGAGGGCCTGGCCCCGGGCGAGCGGGTGGTGATCGAAGGCCTGCAGCACGTCAAGGCCGGGGACCAGGTGTGGGTAGACGCCGTCCAGGACAATCCGATCGTCAAGCACACCGGCCAGTGAGGGCCTGAGTCATGCCGCATTTCTTCATTGACCGTCCGGTTTTTGCCTGGGTGGTGGCGCTGTTCATCCTGCTGGCCGGCGCCCTGGCGATCCCGCAGTTGCCGGTCGCCCAATACCCCAATGTCGCTCCGCCGCAGGTCGAGATCTACGCGGTCTACCCGGGCGCCTCGGCGGCGACCATGGACGAAAGCGTAGTCAGCCTGGTCGAGCAGGAGCTCAACGGCGCGGACAACCTGCTGTACTTCGAATCCCAGAGCAGCCTGGGCAGCGCCACCATCACCGCCACCTTCGAGCCAGGCACCCACCCCGACCTTGCCCAGGTCGACGTGCAGAACCGCCTCAAGGTGGTCGAGTCGCGCCTTCCTCGGCCGGTGACCCAGCAGGGCCTGCAGGTCGAGAAAGTCTCCACTGGTTTCCTGATGCTGGTGACCCTTACCGCCGAGGACGACAGCCTCGATGAAACCGCCCTGAGCGATTTTCTCGCGCGCAACGTCATGAACGAGATCCGCCGCCTCAAGGGCGTGGGAAAGGCGCAGCTGTATGGCTCGGAGCGGGCCATGCGCATCTGGATCGACCCACAGAAGCTGATCGGCTTCAACCTGACGCCCAACGATGTGTCCGAGGCCATCGCCGCGCAGAACGCCCAGGTCGCGCCGGGGAGCATTGGTGACCTGCCGGGCAGGCCTACCCAGGAGATCACGGCCAATGTGGTGGTCAGGGGGCAACTGAGCACGCCGCAGGAATTCTCCGACATCGTCCTGCGCGCCAACCCCGATGGTTCCACCGTGACCGTTGGGGATGTCGCCCGCGTCGAGATCGGCAGCCAGGAATACCAGTTCGGCACGCGCCTGAACGGCAAGGCCTCCAGTGCCTTCAGCGTTCAGCTATCGCCCGGTGCCAACGCCATGGAGACCGCCACATTGGTCAAGGGCAAGCTCGATGAGCTGTCGGCCTATTTCCCGGCGGGCGCGCGCCATGACATTCCCTACGACACCTCACCCTTCGTCAAGGTCTCGATCCAGCAGGTGATCAGTACGCTGCTGGAGGCCATGCTGCTGGTCTTCGCCGTGATGTACCTGTTCCTGCAGAACGTACGCTACACGCTGATTCCCACCTTGGTAGTGCCAGTGGCGTTGATGGGTACCTTCGCCGTCATGCTGGCACTGGGTTTCTCGGTCAACGTGCTGACGCTGTTCGGCATGGTGCTGGCCATCGGCATCCTGGTCGACGACGCCATCGTGGTGGTCGAGAACGTCGAGCGCATCATGGCCGAGGAAGGATTGCCGCCCAGGGAAGCCACGCGCAAGGCCATGGGGCAGATCAGCGGCGCGATCATCGGCATCACCGTGGTGCTGGTGGCGGTATTCTTGCCGATGGCCTTCATGAAAGGGTCGGTGGGTGTCATCTACCAGCAGTTCTCGCTGTCGATGGCGGTGTCGATCCTGTTCTCGGCGTTCCTGGCCCTGAGCCTGACGCCGGCCCTTTGCGCGACCTTGCTCAAGCCGATGGTCAAGGGTGAACACGCTGAGCGCGGCGGCTTTTTCGGCTGGTTCAATCGGCGCTTCGAGCGGATGAGCCATGGCTACGAGCGCTGGGTGGTCCATGCACTCAAGCGCAGCGGCCGTTACCTGCTGGTCTACGCGGTGCTGGTGGCGGCGCTGGGCTATGGCTTCAGCCAACTGCCCTCCTCTTTCCTGCCCACCGAAGACCAGGGCTACACCATCACCGACATCCAGCTGCCGCCAGGCGCAAGCCGCGCGCGGACTGAACAGGTGGCAGCGCAGATCGAAGCCCATAACGCCGACGAGCCCGGGGTGGGCAACACTACAATGATCCTGGGCTTCAGTTTCTCGGGTAGCGGGCAGAACGCGGCACTGGCCTTCACCACGCTCAAGGACTGGTCCGAGCGTGGCGGCGATGACAGTGCCCAGTCGATCGCCGACCGTGCCAACGGTGCGTTTTCGCAGCTCAAGGACGCGGTCGCCTTCTCGGTATTGCCGCCCCCGATCGACGGGCTGGGTACCTCGACCGGGTTCGAGTTTCGCCTCCAGGACCGGGCCGGTATGGGCCACGCGGCGTTGATGGCGGCCCGTGACACACTGCTGGCCAACGCCGCCAAGAGCCCGCTGCTGGTCAATATGCGGGAATCCGCCCTCGCTGAAAGCCCGCAGGTGGAGCTGGAGATCGACCGGCGCCAGGCCAATGCCCTGGGGGTGTCGTTCGCCGACATCGGCGCTGTGTTGGACACGGCCGTGGGCTCCAGCTATGTGAACGACTTTCCCAACCAGGGACGCATGCAGCGTGTGGTGGTCCAGGCCGAAGGCGACCAGCGGAGCCAGGTCGAAGACCTGTTGAAGATCCACGTGCGCAACAGCGCCGGCAAGATGGTGCCCCTGGGCGCCTTCGTGCAGGCCCGCTGGGTCAGCGGCCCGGTGCAACTGACCCGCTACAACGGCTACCCGGCGGTGTCGATCTCCGGCGAGCCGGCACCGGGCCACAGTTCCGGCCAGGCCATGGCGGAAGTCCAGCGGCTGGTGGACCAGTTGCCGGCAGGTGCAGGCCTTGAATGGACCGGGCTGTCGCTGCAGGAACGCTTGTCTGGCAGCCAGGCCCCGATGCTCATGGTGCTGTCGTTGCTGGTGGTGTTCCTGTGTCTCGCGGCGCTTTACGAGAGCTGGTCGATCCCCACGGCGGTGCTGCTGGTGGTGCCACTGGGTGTGCTTGGCGCGGTGCTGGCGGTGACCCTGCGAGATATGCCCAATGACGTGTTCTTCAAGGTCGGCCTGATCACCCTGATCGGCTTGTCCGCGAAAAACGCCATTCTGATCATCGAGTTCGCAAAAGACCTGGTCGATCAGGGCCACGATCCTTTCGACGCCGCGGTCCAGGCTGCGCGCCTGCGACTGCGCCCGATCGTCATGACTTCCCTGGCGTTCATCCTCGGCGTGGTGCCGCTGGCCATCGCCAGCGGTGCCAGCTCGGCCAGCCAGCAGGCGATCGGCACTGGCGTGATCGGCGGGATGCTCAGCGCAACCCTGGCAGTGGTGTTCGTGCCGGTGTTCTTCGTGGCAGTCATGGGTTTGTCACGTCGAGGCAAGACGTCAGCATCGGTGCCCGAGGTGTCCTGATCTGGACAAGGCCCGGGACGCGTGGGAGGGTGTACGGCTCAGCCGCACGGAGCCCTTCAACATGTCCCAGTCACTGCCGCCCTGTTCCATCCTTCTGCTGGCCGGCGGCCGGGGGCAGCGCATGGGTGGGCGAGACAAGGGGCTGGTGGAGTGGCAGGGCCGGCCGCTGATCGAGCATGTGCATGAGAAAGTGCGGCCATTGACCGACGACCTGATCATTTCCTGCAACCGCAACCTGGATCGTTACCGGCTATACGCCGACCAGATAGTGAGCGACCGCGAGGGCGACTACCCGGGACCGCTGGCCGGTGTGCTGACGGGACTGGCGGCAGCGCGCCATGGCTGGTTGGTGGTACTGGCTTGCGATGCGCCGCGCGTCGACCGGGTACTGGTCGACGATTTGCGCCGTGCAGCCCTTGGCTCCGGCGCAGCGGCAATGGTCCGTCAGGGTGGATTCTGGCAGCCAATGTTCAGTGTTCTGCCGCTTGCGGCGCTGCCAGTACTCGAATCGGCCTGGAATGAGGGTGAGCGCAGTCTGCAGCGGGCGTTGACAGCTATCGGCGTGCAGGCGGTGGAGTGTGCGGAGAACGATATGCGCCTGGCGAACTTCAATACTCCGCAATGGTTGCAGCCTTGAATGCTGGACCTCAAGGCGCGTCCATCCCGCCGCCCTGCAGCCGCCGGTACTCCCTCATCACATTGGGCACATACCGCCGCGTCTCGGCAAACGGCGGTACTACCCTGCCCCGGCTTATCACCGCATCGGGCCCGGCGTTGTACGCAGCCACTGCCAGGGTAATGTCATTGTCAAAGAGCTTCAGCATGCGCTTGAGATAGCGTGCCCCACCCAGCAGGTTGGAAGCAGGATCGAGCACGTCCTTGACCCCCATCTCCTTCGCGGTCTCTGGCATCAACTGCATCAGCCCCGCCGCCCCCTTGGGCGAGCGCGCCTTCGCGTTGTAGCCCGATTCCGCCTTCACCAGCGCATGCAGCAACGCCTGCGGCACACCATGGGCCTTGGCGGCGGCGGCTACCAGGTCGGCGTACGGCCGACCGGTGATCAGTTGGGCATCCACCGGTCCTGCCTGGGTCGAGGCCTCGCTGATGACCTTGTCGTAGTGCCGCCCAGGCCTGTGGACGTTGGACAGTACATAACCGCCCGTTGCATCCCTGGAGATGTAGACCTCGGCCTGCACGGCGCCTGCCGCCAGGCAGCCCAGTAACCCAAGTGTGATCAAGCGCATGACGTTCGCCTCCCCGGCGTTGCCCCCGATATGGGGGAAATGCCCCGGAAAAACCGGGCCTGAGAGCTGGAACGCAAGCACTGTGCCGCCGCGCATGCCGCATGGCGCCTGGCCCTGCGCAGACGCCCGGGGGTATTGCGCATGGCTCTTGCATGGCCCCTGGAAAGACGTAGCCTGGAGCAAGTCATCATGCAGCGCTTATCCCTCCGCACATCCACTCGCACATCCACCACCCAGCGCGGTTTCACCCTGCTCGAGCTGCTGGTAGTCCTGGTGGTGCTGGGCCTGTTGGCCGGCATCGTCGCGCCCAAGTACTTCAGCCAGCTCGGCCGCTCCGAGGCCAAGGTGGCCCGGGCTCAGATAGAGGGCCTGGGCAAGGCACTCGACCTGTATCGCCTGGAAGTCGGCCACTACCCAAACAGCGAGCAGGGCCTGCAGGCGCTGGTCAACCCTCCCAGTGGCGAGCCACGCTGGTCAGGCCCCTACCTGCAGAAAAACATCCCTCAGGATCCCTGGGGCCGTGCCTACATCTATCGCCAGCCTGGCGAAAACGGCGGCGAGTACGACCTGCTGTCGATGGGCAAGGACGGCCAGCCCGGCGGCGATGGCGAAAACGCCGAAATCACCAGCTGGCAATGAGGGCTCGCGACCATGCGCTATAGCCTGAAGGCCCTCGGCAAGAACGGTGTGGTAATGCTGAACGTGGAGGCGCAGGACAGCGAGCAGGCTCGTCGCCAGGCCGAAGACCAGGGCCTGCGCGTAGTCAGCCTGCGCAGCGCCGGACTGGACTGGACGGGCCTGCGGTGGCGCCGGGCGCAGGATTTCGACCTGGTGCTGTTCAGTCAGGAGCTGTCGACCTTGCTCAATGCCGGCCTGCCGCTGATCGACGCACTTGAGAGCCTGGCCGAAAAATCCTCCGGGACGCATGCCCGCAAGGTCCTCGAAAACCTGGTGCGCCTGCTGTACGAAGGTAAATCGCTGTCCCAGGCATTGGGGCAACAGCCCCAGGTCTTCCCCACGTTGTATGTCGCCCTGGTGCAGTCCAGCGAACGTACCGGCGCACTGGGCGATGCCTTGGGCCGGTACATCACCTACCGGCAGCGCCTGGACCTGGTCCGGCAAAAGCTGGTCAGCGCCTCGATCTACCCGCTGCTGCTGTTGCTGGTTGGCGGGGGCGTGGTGCTGTTTCTGCTGGGCTATGTAGTGCCGCGTTTCAGCCTGGTATTCGAAGGCATGGGGACCGAACTGCCCTGGCTGTCGCGCGTACTGATGCAGGCGGGGCTGTTTCTGCGTGCGCAGCAGCTGCCGATCGGCCTCGGCGTTGCCGGGGGGGGGGCGGCCCTGGCGCTGTTGCGGCGTAATCCTGCGCTGCGGCGCTGGGCGACCCGCCAGCTCGAGCGCGTGCCGGCCCTGCACCAGCGGCTGGTGATGTACGAACTGGCGCGGTTCTACCGGTCGCTGGGGATTCTGCTGCAAGGCGGCATCCCGATCATTACCGCGATGGGGATGGCCCGAGGACTTCTGGGGAGCTCAGCGGCGCTGCGGCTGGAGCAGGCCTGCGTCAGGGTAGGCGAAGGGTTGCCCCTGTCAGAGGCGCTGGAGGCTGGCAAGCTGGTAACGCCAGTCTCCCTGCGCCTGCTGCGGGCCGGGGAGCAGTCGGGCAACCTGGGGCAAATGCTCGAACGCAGCGCCGACTTCTACGACGAGGAAATCGGCCGCTGGGTCGAATGGTTCGTCAAACTGTTCGAGCCATTGCTGATGACGTTCATCGGGCTACTGATCGGGCTGATCGTGATCTTGATGTACATGCCGATCTTCGAGCTGGCTTCGAGTATTCACTGACAGGCACTGGAGCGATCCCGGCCTCTCAATAATCGAACCGCTCCACTGCGCGTCGCCGCTCGTTGTCATCGCGGCGGTCGTACGAAGCGGTGGTCTGGATATTGGCGTGGTGAGCAAGCTTCTGCGCAATCGACAGGTCATGCTCCTCGATCACCCGGGTGATGAATGCCCGGCGAAAATCATGAGGCATGATCCGCGCACCTACCTGCGCACCCCGCTGGCGGGCAATGTAGTAGATCGCATGCTTGGTGATGCGCGCGCGGGTGATGTGATTGCCGCGCCGGATCCTGTTGAACAGGAACTCGTCGTCCGCCTCCCCGGCCGGCAGTTGCTCTCGGCGAAAGTCCAGCCAGGCCTGCAGCTTCTCGAATGCCCAGGGCGGTGCATACTTGATCAACTGGCGATTGCCCTTTCCCAGTACCTGCAGGCTGCGCTCATCGAAGTCCACCTGCTGCAGGACCAGGTTGACCGACTCGGACTTGCGCATGCCGGTGCCGTAAAGCAGCGCGATGATCGCCGCGTCGCGCAGGCCCTGGGGTCGTGGGTCGGCGGCGCAGACGTCCATCAGTTCGCGGATCAGGCTGCGCCGCAGATTGCGCCCGGGCGGCAGGCGCGTGCCGGAAGCAGGCTTGACCGTGCGGATCTTCAGCAGATGCTCGTGGCTGATCAGACTGAGGCGCCAGGCCTCGTTCATCACCCCGCGGATAGCGTTCACGTAGAGCGATGAAGTGTTGGGCGCGAAGCCGTCGGTGCGCAGGGCTGCGACCAGGGATGTCACATGCCCAGGCTCGAGCAGGTGCCAGGGCACTTCAGCGATATCACAGTCATCGAAGCCAAGGCGATCGGCGGCGTCCTGGAGGATATAGCGCATGGTCAGCTGGCTGGACGGTGCCAGCCGCGCCATGTACTGCAGCAACGGGTTATGCAGTGAATCGGGCACGAGGGTGAATCCTGTAACGCAAAAACGGAGGCCGGGCACCTTGTTGGAAAAGGCTCGGTCTATGGCATGGGTGAGATGTTACCTCATCCAAAGCGCCAGCATCGATTCCGGTGCAGATGCGTAGGCTACAGTTGTGCGCATCCACCCCCTGCAAAGAGGCAGCATGGCACTCCGCCGCCTGACCCACTCCCACCCACGCCTCTCCATTGCAACGGTTGCAGGCCTGCTGGGCGGTATCCTGGTACCCGCCGATGACCTCACCCAACGGTTTCTGCTGGGCTGGAACATCGGCATCTGGTTGTACCTCCTGCTGATACTGTGGCTGACCTGCCGTTCCTCACCCCAGGACGTACGTCGTATCGCTGGCGTCGAGGATGAGAATGCCGGACTGGTGCTGTTCACAGTCTGCATCGCCGCGATTGCCAGCCTTGCCGCCGTGACCCTGCAACTGGCCGCCAGCAGCGGCCTGACCGGTGTTGCCCAGGCGCTGCACTACGCCTTCACCGGGCTTACGGTGATCGGCTCGTGGTTGCTGATCGGCTGCATCTTCAGCCTCCACTATGCGAGGCTGTTCTACATGAATGACTGCCACGAGCCACCGCTACGCTTCGCCGACGGCGAACGCAACCCCGATTATTGGGACTTTCACTACTTCGCCTTCACCCTCAACGTGGCCGTGCAGACCTCAGATGTCGGCGTGGGTGGGCGAGCACTGCGCCGCGTGGTGCTGGGGCACTCGCTGGTGGGATTCGTGTTCAACACGGCGATCTTGGGCTTCACCATCAATATTGCTGCGGGCCTGCTTGGATAGGTCGTCACTGCCGTCCGTCCGATGCTCTGTCAACTGGGACATGCAAACGCGTATCTGTCATGTTTCATCGGTGAAACTATTGCGACAGGTGCTATCGTTACAGCTCCCCAGGCCAGAGACCGGTCTATTGGCAGCTGGCGAGGCCATCGGATCAAGGAGGCAGGCATGAACAAGCTGACGTTTCCCAACGCCTGCCAGGTGATGCGCTGGCATTTTCATCCGCTGGGCTTCGAAGCCAGCATGGATGCACCGCGCAGCATGGTCGCCAGGCTGTTCGACCGCGGCACGGGCGAGACCTTGCTTGCCATTGCCGGCATTCCTTGCGCCACCATCATGGCGGCCGCAGATGTCGAGCGCATCATTGAAGCGGTCGAGGATGAGCTCGAGGCCTTCGTGCCTTTCTGCACGCTGAGGGCGGCTGTCTAGGCCGAACCTCGCACCGTTTGCCGCGCACCCAGACCCGCGATGAAGCATTCGGCAGCAACCGGCTTGCCAAGCAGATACCCCTGCAGGGAATCACACCCCAGTCGGGTCAGGAAGTCCTGTTGCCCGTCGGTTTCCACTCCTTCGGCGACAATCCGCAGGCCCAATGCCCGGCCCAGGGCGACAATGGCCGATACGATGGCGGCGTCGTCGCTGTCCTGCTCCAGGTCGCGGACGAAGCCGCGGTCGATCTTCAGCTCATTGGCCGGCAGCCGCTTGAGGTACATCAGGCTTGAATAGCCGGTGCCAAAATCATCGATGGACAAGTCCACGCCCATGTCGGACAGCTTCTGCAGCACTGCCAGACTGGCGTCGGCATCGCGCATGGCCGTGGTTTCGGTAATTTCCAGGGTGAGATTGTTGGCGGGAAGGCGATGTCGTGCCAGAGCCCGCGCAACGCTGTCGACCAAGCCGAGATGGCTGAACTGTATTGCCGACAGATTCACCGCCATGCGCCAGTGGTCATGCCCCAGGTCGAGCCATTCGCGCATCTGCCGGCAGGCTTCGTCCAACACCCACTCGCCTATCGCGATGATCAGCCCAGTCTTCTCGGCCTGGGCGATGAAACGATCGGGCATCAGCAGCCCGTGCTGCGGATGCTCCCAGCGCAGCAAGGCCTCCGCCCCAACCGGCTGGCGATCCAGGGCACCGAACTTGGGCTGGTAATGGAGTCGAAACTGCCGCTGTTCCAGGGCAACGCGCAGGTCTTGCAGCAATTGCAGCTGCAAGCGTGCGTTGCTGTTCATCGACACATCGAAAAAGCTGTAACCGTTTTTACCAGCGCTCTTCGCGTGGTACATGGCAGCGTCGGCGTTACGCAGCAGCTCGAGCTGGTCCAGGCCATTACCCGGGTAAAGGACGATGCCCAGGCTGGCCGAGACCTGCAGGTCCTGGTCGACAACGCGAAACGCCTTGGACACCAGACTGACCTGCTTGGCCGCCACCTCCACGGCATCCACGGCAGCCTGCAACTCGACCAGCAGCACGAACTCGTCACCCCCGATGCGCGCCAGGGTGTCCTGGCTGTGCAGGTGACCACGCAGGCGAGCCGCGACGGCCTTGAGCAACTGGTCGCCAACATGGTGCCCGAAGGCGTCGTTGACCGGCTTGAACCCGTCAAGGTCGATAAACATCAGGGCGAAGCAACCGCCTTCCTTTGTCGCCTTGCGGATCGCCTGCTCGATGCGGTCCGAAAGCAAGGTGCGGTTCGGCAGCCCGGTGAGCGTGTCGTGGAGGGCAAGCTGGGTGAGCTCCTGGTTGGCCAACGTCAGCGAGCGGGCCAGCTCCGCCGTGCGGGCCTCCAGGCGGGCGTCGAGCACCGAGATGAGCAACGCCACGGCCAACACCGCCAGCGTGGTGATCAGCACCAGGTAGTCCAGGTGATCTCCGCTCAGGCCAGTGGCCAGGGCGCCGCAGAAGCTGCCCTCGGGAAAGTTCGCAGCCGCCATGCCGGTGTAGTGCATGCCGACGATCGCAATGCCCATCACTACCGCCGCCGCGCCGCGGATGTGCCGGACATAGGGCGTTTGCCGACGCAGGCGGAAGGCGATCCAGAGGGCAGTCGCCGAGGCCGCGACGGCAATCAGCAGGGAGGCGCCAAACAGCGTCGGGTCGTAATCGATGCCTGGGGTCATCTGCAGCGCGGCCATGCCCATGTAATGCATGCTGCTGATGCCGCTGCCCATGATCAGCGCGCCCATGCCCACCTGCAGCCAGGGCAGGCTCGGCTGGCTCACCAGCCACAAGGCGAAGCCCGAGGACAGAACCGCGATCAGCAGCGAGAACAAGGTCAGCGGCAGGTCGTAACCCAAGGCGATCGGCAGGCGGAAGGCAAGCATCCCGATGAAGTGCATCGACCATACACCGATGCCCATGGCGAGCGCGCCGCCACCGATCCACAGGAATACGGCCCGCCCTCTTGCCGTGGCGATACGCCCGGCCAGGTCCAGCGCGGTGTAGGACGCGAGGATCGCCACGCAGAGCGAGATCAGCACCAATGAGGACGAGTAGCTACCGATAAGCATTTGGCCTTGTACAACCCTGGGAGAGGAAAAGCAGGCCATTGGCCAGCCATCAATAACCGATGAGTGTACTCAAGCTTTTGCAAAACGCACGGGATATTTTTTAGCAGTGAGTGGATCCAATCGATGACGTTGGCGGCACGTTAGCGACCGGATCCCTTCCCGATAACGCTACCGATGTTCCGCCGTTTGAGACTCTGCAAACGCCGTTTGCTCGTCCCATCCGCCCCCAAGCGCGGCGATCAGTTGGACACTGGCCACCAACCGGCCTTCCAGCAAGCTTAGCGCACTGCGTTCGTTGCTCAGGGCAGTGGTCTGCACATTGACCACATCAAGATAGCCGATAACCCCGGCCTTGTACTGATTCTCGGTCAGACGCAGGGAGTCTCGAGCGGCCTGCAGCGCTTCGTCGCGGACCACGGCCTCGTCGGAATAGACCTTGAGCTGGACCATATAGTTTTCCACTTCACGGAACCCGTCGAGCACGATCTGCCGGTACTGGGCGACGGTCTGATCATAGACGGCGACCGTGCGGTCGACCTCCGCAGAGCGCCTGCCGCCGTCGAACAGGGTCATCGCCAGCTGCGGGCCGACCGACCAGAAGCGGTTGGGCAGGCTGATCCAGTTGCTGACGCTGCTGCTGCTGTAGCCGCCGCTCATGCTCAGGGTGAGATCAGGGAAGTAGGCAGCGCGAGCGACGCCGATACTGGAGTTGGCCGACATCACCTGACGTTCGGCGGCGGCGATGTCCGGGCGGCGCTCAAGCAGCTGCGAGGGTACGGCCACGGGGATCTGTGGCAAGGCCGGAATGTGTTCACTGGTGGCCACGGCAAAGTCGGCCGGAGCCCTGCCCAGCAGGACCGCCATGGCGTTTTCGAACTGGGCACGCTGCCACGCCAGGTCGATGAGGTCGGCCTGGGTGCTCTTGAGCTGGGTCAGTGCCTGGGCGACCGCGTCGCGGCCGGAGACGCCTGCGCGATACTGGTTCTGGGTCATCTTCAGCGAGCGTTCATAGGTCGCTACCGTGGCTTCGAGCAGGCGCTTCTGCTCGTCGATCACTCGCAGCTGCAGGTAGTTCTGCACGAGCTCGGACTGCAGGCTGAGGCGAATCGCGGCCAGGTCAGCAAAGCTTGCCTCGGCGCCGGCCCGGTCGCTTGCCAGCGTGTCACGCAGCTTGCCCCACAGGTCGAGTTCCCAGCTCACCCCGAGCTGGGTCGTGTAGGTGTCGCGAATGCCGCTGCTGTTGTTGCTCAGGCTCGAGCTGCTGCTGCCGGTCCCCTGTGCCGAACGGGTCTTGCCCGCCGACAGGTCAAGCGTCGGAAACAGCGCGCCGCGACTGCTGCGTACCAGGGCCTGGGCCTGGCGGTACTGGGCTTCGTACTGGGCAACCGTCTGGTTGTTGCTGTTGAGTTCCTGGACCAGCGCGTTGAGCCCAGCGTCGCCATACAGTTCCCACCAGGCACCACGGGCCAGGGCATCGGACGGATTCGCCTGAGTCCAGCCTTCGGCCTGCTTGAACTGCGCCGGGCTGTCGAGCTCGGGGCGGTGATAGTCCGGACTGAGGGTACAGGCGCTGAGCATCACCAGACACAGGCCGGCGCCCGCCAGACGCGCGCCGCGTCCACGGGCCAGGCGCTGCAAGGCGCGGTGAAGAGGATTGCAGGCAAAGGTCATAGCGGAGTTTCCAGGGCAGCGTCGGTGCGCACACCGCGCCAACGGTTGAAACGATGGCGCAGGCGGTCGAGGTACAGATAGACCACCGGGGTGGTGTAGAGGGTCAGGACCTGGCTGAACACCAGGCCGCCGATAATGGTCAGGCCCAGCGGCTTGCGCATCTCGGCGCCTTCGGCACTGCTCAGGAGCAGTGGCAGCGCGCCGAGGATGGCGGCCAGGGTAGTCATCAGGATCGGCCGAAGCCGCAGCAAGCAGGCGCGGCGGATCGATTCCTCAGGATCCAGCCCCTGGTGACGCTCGAGCTGCAGGGCCAGGTCGATCATCAGGATGGCGTTTTTCTTTACCACGCCAATGAGCAGGAACAAGCCCAGCAGCGAGATGAGGCTGAACTCCCCGCCCGTGACGTACAGCGCCAGCAGCGCGCCGACGCCCGCCGAGGGCAGCGTCGAAAGAATCGTCAGCGGGTGGATGTAGCTTTCGTAGAGGATGCCCAGCACCAGATACACCAGCAGCAGCGCGCCCAGGATCATCAGCGGTTGGCCCTGCTGGGTCTTGGCGAACGCATCGGCGGTACCGCCAAGCTTGGCGATCACCGACTCGGGCAGGCCGACCAGTGCCACTGCCCTTTCCACGGCCGCCATCGCCTGGTCAGTGCTGTAGCCCTCGGCCACATCGAAGGCAATGTCTTCAGACGCAAATTGGCCTTCATGGCTGACACGGTCGTTGGCCAGGCTGTTCACGTAATGAGCAAAGGTCGACAGAGGTACCCGCGCGCCATCGGCGGTAATCACCTTCACCTGCTCCAGGGTGCTCGGATCCCAGGCATACTTGGGATTGATCTCCATCACCACCTGGTATTGGTTCAGGCTGTCGTAGATGGTCGAGATCTGCCGCTGGCTGTAGGCGTTGTTGAGCACCGAGGTGACCATGTCCATGTCGATGCCCAGGCGCTTGGCCTGATCGCGGTCGACCACCAGGGTCACCTGCTGCGTACCACTGCCGTCGCGCGCGTCGATCGCGGTGAGCTCGGGCAGTGCGCGAAGGGCTGCGACCACTTTGGGGAACCAGGTGCGCAGTGCCGACAGGTCTCCGCTTTGTAGGGTATAGAGGTACTGCGAGCTGCTCTGGTCGCGCCCGCCGCCGCCGAGTTGCAGGTCCTGGTCGGCCATCAGGAACAGGCGTCCACCCGGTATCTTGGGCAGCTCCTTGCGCAGGCGCTCGATGACCTGCTGCGCCGAGTCCTTGCGTTCACTGATAGGCTTGAGGCGCACCAGCACCATGGCGTTGTTGGTTCCGCTGTTGCCGCCAATGAACCCGGCGACGCTCTGCACCGCGGGATCGGCCAGCAAGGCGCGCCGGTAGGTTTCCATTTTCGGCTGCATGACGCTGAACGACAGCCCGTCATCGCCACGGACAAAGCCCATCAGCTGGCCGCTGTCCTGTTGCGGCATAAGGGTCTTGGGCACCGCTACGTACAGGGCGACGTTGAGCCCGATGGTCAGCAGCAGGCTCAGCAGCGTAAGTCGCCGGTGGCGCATCACCCAACCGAGGCTGCGGTCGTAACCGGCCACCATGCGATCGTTGACCCTGTCGCTCCAGCGCTGCAGGCGCGTCTGCTTGGCATGGTCATGTGGCTTGAGCCAACGCGCGCAGAGCATGGGCGTCAGGGTCAGCGAGACCACCAGCGAGACGATGATCGCCGCCGCCAGGGTGATAGAGAACTCCTGGAACAGCGCCTTGACGATACCCCCCATGAACAGGATCGACACGAAAACCGCTACCAGGGAGACGTTCATCGACAGCAGCGTGAAGCCGACTTCGCGAGCGCCGAGATAGGCGGCGCTCAGCGGTGGCTCGCCGTTCTCGATATGCCGGGAGATGTTCTCCAGCACCACGATGGCATCGTCCACCACAAGCCCGGTGGCGAGGATCAACGCCATCAGCGAAAGATTGTTCAGTGAAAAACCGCACAGGTACATCACCGCAAAAGTGCCCACCAGGGACACCGGCACCGCCAGGCTGGGGATCAGCGAGGCGCGGAAGTTGCCGAGAAACAGGTAGACCACCAGGATCACCAGTACCACGGCGATCAGCAATGTGTGCTCGGCCTCGGCCAGGGTCGCCTTGATCACCGGCGAGCGGTCCATGGCGACGTCGAGCTTGACGCTGGCCGGCAACAGCGACTGCAAGGCCGGCAACTGCGCTTTGATCTGTGCGACCGTTTCGATGATGTTGGCCCCGGTCTGGCGGTTGATTACCAGCAGCACGGCGCTCTTCTCGTTGAAAAAGCCACTGTTGTAGCGGTCCTCGACGCCGTCGCTGACCTTGGCCACATGGCTCAGGCGCAGTATCGATCCGTCCTGATGACGGATCACCAGCGGCTCGTAGTCCTTGGCTGTCTCGAGCTGGTCGTTGGCGCGCACCTGCCAGTTGCGCTCGGGGTCTTCGACAAAGCCCATAGGCCGTCGCTGGTTGGCGTCGGCCACTGCCTGGCGCACGTCGTCGAGCGCCACGCCATACTGGTTGAGCAGCTGCGGCTCGAGCTCGATGCGCACCGCCGGCAGCGAGCTGCCGCCGATCTGCACCTCCCCTACCCCCGACACCTGGGCCAGGCTCTGGGACAGGATGGTCGAGGCCAGGTCGTACAGCTGGCCTTTCTGCAGCACGTCGGAGGTCAGCGACAGGACCATCACCGGTGCCTGCGACGGGTTGATCTTCTTGTAGGTGGGCATGCTCTTCATGCCGCTGGGCAGCAGGTTGCGCGTGGCGTTGATCGCCGCCTGCACCTCGCGCGCCGCGCCATCGATGTCGCGGCCCAGGTCGAACCCGAGAATCACCCGGGTCGAGCCCTGGTTCGAGCTGCTGGTCAGGGTCGTGATGCCGGCAATGCTGCCCAGTTTGCGCTCCAGCGGCGTCGCCACGGTTGCGGCCATCACCTCGGGGCTCGCCCCGGGGAGACTGGCCTGGACCACGATCACCGGGAAATCCATCTGTGGCAGCGGGGACACCGGCAGCAGGCCGAAGCTGACACCGCCCAGCAGCATGATCGCCAGGCTCAGCAGCATCGTCGCCACGGGCCTGCGAATGAAGGGTGCGGAGAGGTTCATGCGTCTGCCTGCTGAACATCGGCAGCCGGGCGGCGCCAGCGGCGGGCAAGCCGGTCGAAGTACAGGTAGATCACCGGCGTGGTGAACAGCGTCAGGACCTGGCTGACCAGCAATCCGCCGACCATCACCAGCCCCAGGGGCTGACGCAGCTCGGCGCCGGAACCGGTGGCGAGCATCAGTGGCACGGCGCCGAACAGCGCAGCCAGGGTAGTCATGAGGATCGGCCGGAAGCGCAACAGCGCCGCCTGGTAGATCGCCGCCTGCGGCTCCATGCCCTGGTTGCGCTCCGCCTCGAGGGCGAAGTCGATCATCATGATGGCGTTCTTCTTCACGATACCGATCAACAGGATGATCCCGATGATTGCGATCATGCCGAGGTCATTGCCGCTCAGGATCAACGCCAGCAGGGCGCCGACCGCTGCCGAAGGCAAGGTCGAGAGGATGGTCACCGGGTGGATGTAGCTCTCGTAGAGCACGCCCAGCACGATATACATGGTCACTATCGCCGCCAGGATCAACAGCAAGGTGCTCGACAGCGAGGCCTGGAACGCTTCGGCGGCGCCCTGGAAGCGGGTCTGCACGCCCAGCGGCATGCCGATCTCCTGCTGGACCTGCTCGATGGCCTTGACAGCCTCGCCCAGCGCCACGCCAGGCGCGAGGTTGAACGACATCATTACCGCCGGGAACTGGCCGATATGGGTGATCGCCAGCTGGGCCTGGCGCTGCTCGATGCGTGCCAGACTGGACAGGCGCACCTGCCCACCGTCGGTGGTCTTGACGTGGATCTGCTCCAGCGCCTGCGGGCCGAGCGTGGCCGCGACCGAGGCTTGAAGTACCACGCGGTACTGGCTGGCCTGGGTATAGATGGTCGAGATCTGCCGCTGCCCGAAGGCGTCATACAGTGCATTGGTGATCTGCGAGACGCTGACACCCAGCCGGCTGGCGGCGTCGCGGTCGATCACCATGTACACCTGCAGGCCTTTGTCCTGCAGGTCGCTGGCGACATCGGTGAGTTCGGGCCGCTGCTGCAGGGCATCGACCAGCTTGCCGCTCCACAGCGCCAGCATCTCGGCGTCGGGCGAGGACAGGCTGAACTGGTACTGGGTGCGGCTGACCCGGTCCTCGATGCTCAGGTCTTGCACCGGCTGCATGAACAGGCGGATACCGAGCAGCTTGTCGACCTCCGGCTGCAGGCGGGCGATCACCTGGGTCGCCGTCTCGTCACGCTCGCCGTGTGTCTTGAGGTTGATCAGCAGGCGCCCGCTGTTGAGCGTGGCGTTGTCACCGTCGACGCCGATATACGACGACAGGCTCTGCACCGCCGGGTCTGCCAGTATCACCTTGCTCAAGGCCTGCTGGCGCTCGCTCATGGCGGTGAAGGAAATGGACTGCGGGGCTTCGGAAATACCCTGGATCACCCCGGTGTCCTGCACCGGGAAGAAGCCCTTGGGCACCGCCATGTACAGCACTACCGTGAGCACCAGGCTGCCCACCGCGACGAGCAGCGTCAGTGGCTGGTGGCGCAACACCCACTGCAGGCCGTTGCCGTAGTGCTTGATCAGCCAGTCGATCCAGGCCCCGCTGGCGCGGTAGAAACGCCCTTGTTCTTCTTCCTTGGGTTCACGCTTGAGCAGCCGGGCGCACATCATCGGCGTCAGGGTCAGCGATACCACGAGAGAAATCAGGATGGCCACCGCCAGGGTGATGGCGAATTCACGGAACAGCCGCCCCACCACATCAGCCATGAACAACAGCGGGATCAGTACGGCAATCAGCGAGAAGGTCAGCGAGATCAGGGTGAACCCGATTTGCCGGGCGCCCTTCAGCGCTGCCTGCATAGGCGTCTCGCCTTCCTCGATATGCCGGGAGATGTTCTCGAGCATGACGATGGCATCGTCGACCACGAAGCCCGTCGCGATGGTCAGGGCCATAAGCGTCAGGTTGTTGATCGAGAAGCCCGCCAGGTACATGACGCCGAAGGTACCGACCAGCGACAGCGGCACGGCGATCGACGGGATGATGGTGGCGCTGACACGGCGCAGGAACAGGAAGGTCACCAGCACCACCAGCACGATCGCGATCAGCAATTCGTGCTGCACGTCCTTGACCGCCGCGCGGATGGTCTGGGTACGGTCGGTCAGTACCGTGACGTCGAGGCCCGCTGGCAGGTTGTCGGTGACCGACGGCAGCATCTGCTTGATGCGGTCGACCACCTCGATGACGTTGGCGCCAGGCTGGCGCTGGATGTTGAGCAGCACGGCCTGGTTCTGGTTGGCCCAGGCGGCCAGGCGTTCGTTCTCGGCGCCGTCGACGATCTCGGCGACATCCCTGAGGCGCAACGGCGCGCCGTTGTTGTAGGTGAGAATGAGGTTGGCGTATTCCTCGGGAGAGCGCAGCTGGTCGTTGGCATCGAGCATCGACACACGCGTCGGGCCATCGAAGCTGCCTTTGGGCTGGTTCACGTTCGAGGCGCCGACCAGGGTGCGCACGTCTTCCAGGCTGAGCCCCGCCGCAGCCAGGGCATCGGCATTGACCTTGATACGCACCGCCTGGCGCTGGCCGCCGGCGATGCTGACCATGCCGACACCACTGATCTGGGCGATCTTCTGCGCGACACGGGTGTCGACCAGGTCGTTGAGCTTGGGCAGCGGCATGGTGCTGGAGGAAATCGCCAGGGTCAGCACCGGGGTGTCAGCCGGGTTGACCTTGTTGTACACCGGCGGGGCCGGCAGGTCGCTGGGCAGCAGGTTGCTGGCGGCGTTGATCGCGGCCTGCACCTGCTGCTCGGCGACGTCCATGTTGATGTCGAGGCTGAAACGCAGGGTCAGCACCGAGGCACCGCCCGAGCTGGTCGAAGCCATCTGGGTCAGGCCCGGCATCTGCCCGAACTGACGCTCCAGTGGAGCGGTGACCGCACTGGTCATGACCTCGGGGCTGGCACCTGGGTACAGGGTCATGACCCGGATGGTCGGATAGTCGACCTGGGGCAAGGCCGAAACCGGCAGCAGCTTGTAGCCGATCAGGCCCGCGAGGACCAGGGCCAGCATGGTGAGCGTGGTCGCCACCGGGCGCAGGATGAACAGCCGCGAGAGATTCATGCGCCGGCCTTGCCCTGTTCGGCGGCGCCAGCCGATGCGTCCTTGTCTTGCCCTTGCAGGTGCTGGCCAGGCGTGGACGGGACCTGAGAGCTGTCCTCCACGACTTCTACTAAGCTACCCTCGCGCAGGCGGTCAGTGCCCTCGAGCACGATGCGGTCGCCCGCGGCCAGGCCATCGAGAATCACGCTCTGCTCGCCATCGCTGGCGCCCACCTTGAGCTTGCGTACGTTGACCTTGTTCTCTGCGTTGACCACATAGGCAAACGAGCCATCGGTGCCGAACTGGATCGCCGCAGCGGGAGCGAGGACCACGTGCTTGAGGGTGTCAGCCAGCAATCGCACATTGACGAACTGGTTGGGGAACAGCGCCTGGTCCTTGTTCTCGAAGCGGGCCTTGAATTTCAGAGTCCCGGTGGTGGTGTCAATCTGGTTGTCCAGGCTGCCCAGCACGCCACTGGCCTGCAAGCGGATGTCGCCACGGTCCCAGGCCTCGACCGGCAGACTGGCCCCAGTGCGGTAGCGTTCGAGCACCGACGGCAGCTCGGTCTCTGGCAGGGTGAAGGCCACGCTGATGGGCTGGGTCTGGGTGATCACCACCAGGGCTGTGGTGTCGTTGGCGGCGACGAGGTTGCCCAGGTCAAGCTGGCGCAGGCCCAGGCGGCCGCTGATAGGCGCGCGGATCTGGGTAAACTCGAGGTTGAGGCGGGCATCGTTGACGGCCGCCTGGTTGGTCTTGACCGTGCCGAGGTACTGCCCGACCAGGGCCTCGGCGGTGTCCAGGGTCTGCTTGGCGATGCTGTCCTCGGCGTACAGGCCCTTGTAGCGGGCGACGTCGACCTGGGCATTCTTCAACTGGGCCTGATTCTGCGCCAACGTGCCTTCGGCTTGCTGGAGTGCGATGCGATAGGCGCGCGGGTCGATTTCGGCGAGCAGGTCGCCGGCCTTGACCTGCTGCCCTTCCTCGAAGTGCACCTTGACCAGTTCCCCGGCTACACGGCTGCGGACGTTGACGGTGTTGGTCGCCGTCACCGTGCCCAGTGCCTTGAAGTAGAGGGGGAAGTCACCAACCTTGGCCGGTTCCACGCGCACCGGCACTGGGTCGACGGAGGCACCAAAACCAGGACGCCCGCCCTTGCCTGCCCTGCCTGCCGGGTCCTTGACCGCGGTCGTGGCGGGCCACAACCACCAGGCCACGGCGACGACCAGCAGCAGGATCAGCAGGCCGACGAGCCAGCGACGAGAGGAACGGGAGACAGAAGCTTGCATGGGTTGAACAGACCTTGTTCGAGAAAGATGTCTTCGGGAGGATGAACGATAAGCACTCGTGGTGATTTAGCAAAGCGCCTTTACGGGGACTTTACCTTTGACAGACGAAGCTAAGGCGATGAAGTCTAAATAAAAACGGCCTGGGGGTTGGCCAGGCCGTTGCGTTTTTTCCATGGGTGAGTCCGGTTTGTCCTCACTCATGGGGTCAGGCGGCTGCGGGAGCCGCCTGGTGCCGTTACTTCAAGACCGCCAGCACGGCCTCATAGTTCGGCTCTTCGGCGATTTCCTTGACCAGCTCGCTGTGCAGGACCTTGTCGTTTTCATCCAGTACCACGACCGCGCGGGCGGCCAGGCCGGCCAGCGGGCCGTCGGCGATGGCGACGCCGTAGTTCTCGAGGAACTCGCGACCGCGCAGTGTCGACAGGTTCTGCACGTTTTCCAGACCTTCGGCGCCGCAGAAGCGCGACTGGGCAAACGGCAGGTCGGCCGAGATGCACAGCACGACCGTATTGCTCAGATCGTTCGCCTGGGTATTGAACTTGCGCACGGAAGTAGCGCAGGTAGGGGTGTCGACGCTTGGGAAGATGTTCAGCACTTTGCGCTTGCCAGCAAAGTCGTTGAGCGACTTGTCGGCCAGGCCGTCGCCTACCAGGGAAAACGCCGGGGCCTGGGCACCTGCCTGAGGCAGCTGACCGTTGACCTGGACCGGGTTGCCTTTAAGTGTGACTTGAGCCATGAACGGGATCCTTGTACAGGTTTGAAAGGACCTTGAGTTAAGCATGAAAGCACCAGACCACAAAATGCCCACCGCACAAAATGTTTTAGCGGCGGGCAGTTTTGTGTGTACAAAAATGCCCGGGTGCTTTCGCCGACCCGGGCACTGTCACACGCCGGTCAGCTCAGCAATGCGTCAACCACCGAGTAGACCACCGAGGTCACTGCCGCAAGACCGATGACCGCAACGAACACGTTCGACATCGCACCGCTGTATTTGCGCATGGCCGGCACGCGACGGATGGCGTACATCGGCATGAGGAACAGAATGGCCGCGATAACCGGGCCGCCCAGGGATTCGATCATGCCCAGGATGCTCGGGTTGAGGGTCGCGACGATCCAGCACACCACCAGCATCAGCGCCGCCACGATACGGTCAAGGGACTTGGCGCCGGGGCGTCGGCCAGTCTTCGCGATGATACCCTTCAGGCCTTCGCTGGCGCCGATGTAGTGGCCCAGGAAAGACTTGGCAATGGCGACGAACGCAATCAGCGGCGCTGCGAACGCGATGGTCGGGTTGCTGAAGTGGTTGGCCAGGTACGACAGGATCGACAGGTTCTGCGCCTTGGCTTCGGCAAGCTGCGCGCTGCTCAGGGTGAGCACGCAGCTGAACACGAAGAACAGCACCATCGCCACCATTAGCAGGTGCGCACGCGACAGGATCTGCCCGCTGCGCTCGTCGGCGTGGTCGCCATAGCGGCGTTTCTGGTCAACGGCGAAGGCTGAAATGATTGGAGAATGGTTGAAGGAAAACACCATCACCGGGATCGCCAGCCACAGGGTGTGCAGGAAAGCAGAGCCGCTTGGCACCTGCGTGACGGTATCGAGGATGCCGCCGTTCCAGTGCGGGATCAGATACAGCGCCAACAGCGCCAGGGCCACGATGAATGGGTACACCAGCAGGCTCATTACCTTGACCGTTGCCTGCTCGCCACAGCGAACGATCGCCAGCAGGCCGAGGATCAGCACGAACGACAGCAGCGCCCGCGGCGGCGGCGCGATGTGCAGCTGGTGCTCCATGAAGCTGCCGACGGTGTTGGTCAGGGCCACGCTGTAGATCAGCAGGATGGGGAAGATAGCCAGGAAGTAGAGCACGGTGATCATTGCACCGGCGCTGACGCCAAAGTGCTCTTCGACCACGTCGGTGATGTCGCCGCCTTCACGCCCGGACAGCACGAAGCGGGTCAGGCCGCGGTGGGCGTAGTACGTCATCGGGAAGGCCAGCAGGGCCAGGATCAGCAAGGGCCAGAAACCGCCGAGGCCGGCGTTGATAGGAAGGAACAATGTACCGGCGCCGATGGCGGTGCCGAACAGGCCCAGCATCCAGGTGGTGTCGTGACGGGACCAGCTGCCAAGCGCAGCTGGTGTCGATTCGAAGCGTTGTTCAACGCTTGGGGCCTGCTCATTCATCCGGGTGCAACTCCACTCGCAAGACTGCAACAGGCTGGGAGTAGCGTATCAGACGCCTTGCCACCCCCAACCGAAAAAGAGGGCCGCGATTGTGCGCTGATTGGTTGCACTTGCAAAGCCCCATCCGAGGGATGGTTGCACCTGGATGTTGCAACCCGAGCGGGGTATCAGCGCGCCTGTACCGCCGCGAACGCCTCGGCTACCTGCTGCAGGTTGTCCGGACGCAGCCCGGCCATGCATACCCGGCCGCTGTCGATCAGGTACACGCCGAACTCGTCACGCAGGCGACGCACCTGCTCGACGCTGAAGCCGGTGTAGCTGAACATGCCGCGCTGACGCAGCAGGTAATGGAAGTCCTGGCCTGGCAACAGGACAGCCAGGGCGTCGACCAGCCCCTGGCGCATATCAAGGATGCGCCGGCGCATCTGCTCGACTTCCGATACCCACTGGGCGTTCAGGCCCGTATCACCCAGCACGCCCGACACCAGCTGGGCACCGAAATTGGGTGGGCTGGAGTAGTTGCGGCGTACGGTAGCCTTGAGCTGGCCAAGCACGCTCAGCGCGGTGTCGGCATCGTCGCAGACCACCGACAGCCCCCCTACCCGCTCGCCGTACAGCGAGAAGATCTTCGAGAACGAGTTGCTGACCAGGCAGGGCACGCCGGCACGGGCCATTTCGCGGATGGCATAGGCATCCTCGGCCAGGCCTTCGCCAAAGCCCTGGTAGGCGATGTCGAGGAACGGGATCAGGTTGCGCGCCTTGACCACTTCGACCACTTGCTGCCACTGGCTCTGGTCCAGGTCGACACCGGTCGGGTTGTGGCAGCACGGGTGCAGCAGCACGATGCTGTTTGCCGCAAGGGTGTGCAGTGTGGCGAGCATGCCCTCGAAGTCCAGGCCACGGCTGGCCGGGTCGAAGTATGGGTAGGTATGGACCTTGAACCCGGCGCCTTCGAAGATCGCACGGTGGTTGTCCCAGGTCGGATTGCTGACCCAGACTTCAGCCTCGGGGAAGTAGCGCTTGAGGAAGTCGGCGCCAACCTTCAGCGCACCAGAGCCGCCCACCGTCTGCACGGTAGCGACGCGATCACCCGACACTGCCGGATGATCGGTACCGAACAGCAGTGCCTGGATCGCCCGGCGGTAACTTGCCAGGCCTTCCATCGGCAGGTACAGCGAGGCTTCATGGGGCTGGCCGGCCAGGCGCTGCTCGGCTTCGGCTACCGCGGCAAGCTGCGGCACTACGCCTGCGGCATCGTAATACAGACCGATACTCAGGTTGACCTTGTCGGCACGGGGATCGGCCTTGAAAGTCTCCATCAGCGAGAGGATGGGATCGCCGGCATAGGCATCGACATGTTTGAACACAGCGCACAGCTCCTTGGGTCAGGACAGTTCGGAAAATGCTGCCCTGAGGATACCTGTAGCGGCGGCCAACGAACATCACCTGGGCGCAAGGATATGAGTGCATCGGCGCATAGTGTGGCACCGTCTCTACATTTCCCGCAGCGCCTCGAGGTCATCCACCGACAGTGCCACGCCCTCCTGGTCCGCGATCTTGCGCTCGCGATAGCGCCGCTCGCCCGGCAGACGTTCGAGCCCGGCAGCCTGCATCTGCTCGACGAGAACATGACTGCGCTGCGCAAAGCGGTCGCCTTCAGCCTTGCTCGGGTCGATGACAATGATCAGCTGGCCCGTCCAGGGGGTCTTGGCGCCGGGGTGCCGCGACCAGTCGAATTCCCATGAGAAATGCCCGCCTGTCAGCGCTGCGGCCAGAAGCTCGACCATCATCGACAGGGCCGAGCCCTTGTGACCGCCGAACGGCAGCAGTGCCCCGCCGTCGAGGATACCCTGGGGATCGCAGGTCGGCTGGCCGTGGGCATCCACGCCCACGCCTGGCGGCAGCTGCTCGCCCTGGCGGGCGGCGATCTGGACATCGCCGTGGGCCATGGCACTGGTTGCCATGTCGAAGACGATAGGGTCGGACCCGGCACACGGCGCGGCGAAGGCAATCGGGTTGGTGCCGAACAACGGCTTGCGCGCGCCGTGGGGCACTACGCAGGTCATGCTGTTGACCACGCTCAACGCCACGAGCCCTTCGTCGGCAAACGGCTCGACATCAGGCCACAGCGCGCCGAAATGATGAGAATCGTGGATCGCCAGCACTGCAATACCGGCGTTACGTGCCTTTTCCACCAGCAACGACCGCGCCGCGGCCAACGCCGGTTGGGCGAAACCGCCGCACGCATCGACCCTGACAAACGCAGGCGCCACATCCACCACGTGCGGCTCTGCCTGCCCATCGACCCAGCCGCTGGCCAATGTCGACACATAGCCGGGCATACGGAACACCCCGTGGCTATGGGCCCCATCGCGCTGGGCGCTGGCACAGTTGTGCGCGAGTACCGCAGCCACGCTGTCGGCGCAGCCATGTCGCTGGAAGATGCCCTGCAGCAACGCCTGCAATTGGTCGAACGGCATGCGTACGAGGGCGCCCTTGGTGGATCCGGACATCTGTAGCTCCTTTTTTGCGATGGATGCAGGCGATAGGCTGGGACGTTCGAGATTTCACGATGGCGCCCCGATCTGTCAAATACCTCAGCGCATCCCGTGCTTCATTGCATGGCTGCAAAGAGCGAATGCATCGTCAAATATAATTGACCGAAAGCCTGCAATACCCTTGCTCCATCAGGGTCTTACCCGCCTAACCTCCCGTGAAACCGCCATTCCAGCGCTTCTCTTCCCTGCAAGTCGTTTGACATATTAAACGGCTCTGGCAAGCTATCTGACAGGTTTCGACCGGAAACGGCCACCCGCATGGCCGTCCGGCAGTGCTCGAGACCTCAGGCAGTGCCCAGGCTCCACGTGCACGCCTGCAAAACAATGACAGGCCGAGCCTGTCCCAAGGTGACATATGTCCAACAGCAACATTGGCAACAAGCCTCAGACTCTGCGCAAGCCCGTCGTACTCATGACCATGGGCACCCAGGAGCGCAAGGGCCACGACTATCAGGTCATGACCCATAAATACATTACCCCGTTGGTCGACTTCGCCGCCTGCGTGCCTGTACTGGTTCCCACCTGCTGCGGCATCGATGCGCTGGAAACCTACCTGGACATGGCCGACGGCGTTTACCTGACTGGCGCAGGCAGCAACATCGATCCGGCGCTTTATGGCCAGGAAAACGAAACCCCGGGCAAGGGCCAGGACAAGAACCGCGACCTGTTCGACATTCCGCTGGTGCAACTTGCCATTGCCCGTGGCCTGCCGATCTTCGGCATCTGCCGGGGCATGCAGGAAATCAACGTGGCCTTGGGCGGAGATATCTACCAGAAGGTCTACGACGAGCCTGGCTTCAACGATCACCGGGAGAATCCGGAAGATCCGGTCGAGGTGCAGTATCAGGCGGTGCATGGCGTGAAGATAAAGCCTGGCAGCTGGCTGGAAGAGACACTCGGCACGGACGAGATCCGCGTGAACTCCCTGCATGGCCAAGGGCTGAAGACCCTCGGCGAAGGTCTTGAACCGATCGCTGTCGCCGAAGACGGCCTGGTCGAGGCGATTCACGCGCCGAGCCTCTCGCCATTCCTTTTCGCCGTGCAATGGCACCCGGAGTGGCAAGCGGCAAGGAACCCCGATTCGATCCGCATCTTCCAGGCGTTCGGTGATGCCTGCCGGCAGCAGGTGCGCAAGACCCAATCGAGCAAGCAGCGTCACTCTGCCTGATCTCTTGGCCCCCTTCCCGCTCTGCATGTGTATGTGCATGTAAGAGCGGGCGATATCTCGCAAAGAGATACGACGACTTGCCGAAAACGCTGAAATCCCCGTAATAGAGCCTTTGACTTCGCCTCAGCCCTCTTTCACCCCGCGCCAGCCGCCCCTCAATCCAAAAAAATCTGCCTCAAGGGACTATTCATTGCCAAGGTTGTACGATAACTTACCTCCACCTTGGTTCAACCCACTATCTCCAAGCGCCACAGGATGCTAACAACAATGAATCCACAAGAACTGCAATCCATCCTTTCCCACGGCCTGCTGTCGTTCCCGGTGACCGATTTCAATGCCCAGGGCGACTTCAACCCGGCCGGTTACGCCAAGCGCCTGGAGTGGCTTGCTCCGTACGGCGCCAGCGCACTCTTCGCAGCCGGTGGCACCGGTGAGTTCTTCTCTCTGGCGGCCAGTGAATACAGCCAGGTCATCAAGACTGCCGTGGACACCTGCGCAGGTTCGGTGCCGATTCTCGCAGGTGTGGGTGGATCTACCCGCCAGGCTATCGAATACGCCCAGGAAGCCGAGCGTCTTGGGGCCAAGGGCCTGCTGCTGCTGCCGCACTACCTCACCGAAGCCAGCCAGGACGGCGTTGCCGCCCACGTCGAAGCCGTGTGCAAGTCGGTGAAGATTGGCGTGGTGGTGTACAACCGCAACGTCTGCCGTCTGAACGCCGACCAGCTCGAAAAACTCGCCGAACGCTGCCCGAACCTGATCGGCTACAAGGACGGCTTGGGTGACATCGAGCTGATGGTGTCGATCCGCCGCCGCCTGGGCGATCGCTTCAGCTACCTGGGTGGCCTGCCGACCGCCGAAGTGTATGCTGCCGCCTACAAGGCCCTGGGCGTGCCGGTCTACTCGTCCGCAGTGTTCAACTTCGTGCCAAAGACCGCGATGGACTTCTACAACGCCGTTGCCCGGGACGATCATGCCGCCGTCGCCAAGCTGATCGACGATTTCTTCCTGCCTTATCTGGACATCCGCAACCGCAAGGCCGGTTATGCCGTCAGCATCGTCAAGGCCGGCGCCAAGCTTGCCGGCTATGACGCAGGCCCAGTGCGCACGCCATTGACCGAACTGACCGGCGAAGAGTACGAGATGCTCGCGGCCCTGATGGACAAGCAAGGCGCTCAGTAAGCCTGATCTGCGCGGCCTGCCCTGTCGCGAGCCGAAGCGGGAAGTCCCCGCTTCGGCATACACCTATCGCCCGCACAAAAATAACTAGTGGGAGTACGCCAGCATGCAAGCGACGAAAAAGACGCATGTGCGCTACCTGATCCTGTTGATGCTGTTCATCGTCACCACGATCAACTACGCCGACCGCGCCACCATCTCGATCGCCGGCTCCAGCCTGCAGAAAGACCTGGGAATCGATGCGGTCACTCTCGGCTTCATCTTCTCCGCCTTCGGCTGGGCCTATGTGCTTGGCCAGATTCCCGGTGGCTGGCTGCTCGACCGCTTCGGCTCGAAGAAGGTCTACGCATTCAGTATCTTCACCTGGTCGCTGTTCACCGTGTTGCAAGGCTTCGTCGGCTACCTGCCGATGGCCAACGCCATCATTGCCCTGTTCATGCTGCGCTTTCTGGTCGGTTTCGCCGAAGCGCCGTCGTTTCCGGGCAACGCGCGCATCGTCGCGGCCTGGTTTCCCACCGCTGAACGCGGCACGGCCTCGGCCATTTTCAACTCCGCGCAATACTTCGCCACGGTGCTCTTCGCACCGCTGATGGGCTGGATCGTCCACTCCTGGGGCTGGGAACACGTGTTCGTGGTCATGGGCGCGATGGGCATCGCCTTCTCCGTCGTCTGGCTCAAGGTGATCTACAACCCCAAGGAGCACCCACTGATCAGTGCCGAGGAGCTCGATCACATCGAGAAGAACGGCGGCCTGGTCGACATGGACAAGCCGCGCGAAGCCGGCAACAGCGGGCCGAAATGGGGCTACATCAAACAGTTGCTGACCAGCCGCATGATGGTCGGCATCTATCTGGGCCAGTACTGCATCAACGCGATCACCTATTTCTTCCTGACATGGTTCCCGGTGTATCTGGTGCAGGAGCGCGGCATGTCGATCCTCAAGGCAGGTTTCATCGCCTCGTTGCCGGCAATCTGTGGCTTTATCGGCGGTGTGCTCGGCGGTGTGCTGTCGGACCACCTGCTGCGCCGTGGCCACTCGCTCACCTTCGCCCGCAAGGCGCCGATCGTGGTCGGGCTGCTGCTGTCCACCACCATGGTGATCTGCAACTACGTCGACGCCGAATGGATGGTGGTCGGCATCATGGCCCTGGCGTTCTTCGGCAAAGGTCTCGGCGCGCTGGGCTGGGCGGTGGTCTCGGATACTTCACCAAAGCAGATCGCCGGACTGTCCGGTGGCATGTTCAATACCTTCGGCAACATTGCCTCGATCACCACGCCAATCATCATCGGCTACATCATCAGCGCAACCGGCTCATTCAAATGGGCACTGGTGTACGTGGGCGCCAATGCCCTGGTGGCGGTGTTCAGCTACCTGGTGATCGTCGGCCCGATCAAGCGCATCGAGTTGCGCGAGGGTCGCAAGGACGGCTCTGAACCTTCTGCCTCCAGCAGCGAACTGGCGGGCTCGCGTCATTGAATGAACACTCCGGCGCCCTGCAGGGCGCCGGCTGCAGAATAAAAGCCTGAGAGACTTCCAGGAAGGGCCCGACCATGCAACTGATCGAAACCACCGATTCGCCCCGCTACGTGCGCCTGCACGAGCAAGACAACGTTGTGGTCGTGGTCAATGACCACGGCCTTGGCGAAGGCAGCCGCTTCGCCGACGGGCTGACCCTGGTCGAAAGCGTGCCCCAGAGCCACAAGGTCGCGCTGGTCGACATTGCCAAGGACGAGCCGGTCCGCCGCTATGGCCAGATCATCGGCTATGCGCTTGAAGATTTGCCGCAGGGCAGCTGGGTCAAGGAAGTCCAACTGGGCATGCCGGCCGCTCCAGAGCTGGACAGCCTGCCCCGCTGCGATGCCATTCCCGCGCCACTGCCACCGCTCGAGGGCTATACCTTCGAGGGTTACCGCAACGTCGACGGCACCGTGGGCACGCGCAATATCCTTGGCATCACCACTACGGTGCAATGCGTTACCGGCGTGCTCGACCATGCGGTCAAGCGAATCCGTGACGAGTTGCTGCCCAGGTACCCCAACGTCGACGACGTGGTCGCGCTGACCCACAGCTATGGCTGTGGCGTGGCGATCAACGCGCGCGACGCCTACATCCCGATCCGCACCGTGCGCAATCTCGCGCGCAACCCCAACCTGGGTGGCGAAGCGCTGGTGATCAGCCTGGGCTGTGAAAAACTCCAGGCCGGCCAGGTGATGCACGAAAACGACCCGTCCGTGGATCTCAGCGAGCCCTGGCTTTACCGCCTGCAGGATGCCAGCCTGGGATTCGTCGAGATGATCGAGCAGATCATGTCGCTGGCCGACGCGCGCCTGCGCAAGCTCGACCAGCGCCGCCGCGAAACCGTGCCTGCCAGCGAGCTGATCCTGGGCATGCAATGTGGCGGCAGCGATGCCTTTTCCGGCATCACCGCCAACCCGGCGCTGGGCTTTGCCGCCGATCTGCTGGTGCGTACAGGTGCCACGGTGATGTTCTCCGAAGTCACCGAAGTGCGCGATGCAATCTACATGCTCACCTCGCGCGCCGAGACGCCGGAAGTGGCCGATGCGCTGGTACGCGAGATGGATTGGTACGACCAGTACCTTGAACGCGGCGCCGCCGACCGCAGCGCCAACACCACGCCTGGCAACAAGAAAGGGGGCCTGTCGAACATCGTCGAAAAATCCCTCGGCTCGATCGTCAAGTCCGGCAGCGGCGCTATCCAGGGTGTACTTGGCCCGGGCGAGCGGGTTAACCGCAAGGGCCTGATCTTCTGCGCCACGCCCGCCAGTGACTTCGTCTGCGGCACCTTGCAGCTGGCTGCGGGGATGAACCTGCACGTATTCACCACTGGCCGCGGTACCCCGTATGGCCTGGCCATGGCGCCAGTGGTCAAGGTGTGTACCCGCACCGAGCTGGCCCAGCGCTGGCCGGACCTTATCGACATCGACGCCGGCCGCATCGCCACGGGCCGCGCCAGTATCGAGGAACTCGGCTGGGAGCTGTTCCACTACTACCTCGACGTTGCCAGCGGCCGTCAGCAGACCTGGGCCGAGAAGCACAAACTGCACAACGACATCACCTTGTTCAACCCCGCACCGGTGACGTGACCATAGGCACAACGGACCGGTGCGGGAGCGGCCTTATGGCCCTATGCCCATATATCTAACCAAGGAGCACACCATGCCTGAGATCCTCGGCCACAACTTCATCGCAGGCCAGCGCAGCGCTGCCGGCCAGCAACGCCTGCAAAGCCTGGACGCCACGACAGGCGAGGCTCTGCCTTACAGCTTTGTCCAGGCCACCGAGATTGAAGTCGACCAGGCGGCGCAAGCAGCTGCCGCGGCCTTCGTGGAATTCCGCCAGCTGAGTCCCGCTCGCCGCGCCGACTTCCTCGACGCCATCGCCGCCGAACTGGACGAGCTGGACGATGCCTTCGTAGCCATCGTCTGCCGTGAAACCGCCCTGCCCCCTGGCCGTATCCAGGGCGAGCGCGGCCGCACCAGCGGCCAGATGCGCCTGTTCGCCCAAGTGCTGCGCCGCGGAGACTTCCTTGGCGCGCGTATCGACCTGGCAATGCCCGACCGCCAGCCGCTACCACGCGTCGACCTGCGCCAGATGCGCATCGGTGTAGGCCCGGTGGCGGTCTTCGGTGCCAGCAATTTCCCACTCGCCTTCTCCACTGCCGGGGGCGACACCGCCGCAGCGCTGGCCGCTGGCTGCCCTGTGGTATTCAAGGCACACAGTGGCCACATGGCCACCGCCGACCTGGTCGGCTGTGCGATCCAGCGGGCCGCTGAGCGTACCGGCATGCCCAAGGGCGTGTTCAACATGGTGTTTGGCAGCGGCGTCGGGGAGTGGCTGGTCAAGCACCCTGCCATCCAGGCAGTGGGCTTCACCGGCTCGCTCAACGGTGGCAATGCGCTGTGCAAGATGGCCGCCGAGCGTCCGCAGCCAATTCCGGTGTTCGCCGAAATGTCGAGCATCAACCCGGTGATCATCCTGCCGGGCGCCCTGGCCAAGCGCGGCGAGGCCATCGCCCGTGATCTCGCAGGCTCTGTCACCCTTGGCGGCGGTCAATTCTGCACCAACCCAGGCCTGGTCATCAGCCTGGAGTCGCCTCGCTACACCCAACTGCTCAGCGAGCTTGGCCAGCACCTGGACCAGCAGGCCGGGCAGACCTTGCTCAACGCCGGGGGCTTGCGCAGCTACAGCAAAGGCCTCGAACACCTGCAATCACATACCGGCATCGAGCATCTGGCCGGCCAACCGCAGCAAGGCAACCAGGCCCGGGCGCAGCTGTTCAGGGCTGATGCCAGCTTGCTGATCAACGCAGATCCGTTGCTGCAGGAAGAAGTGTTCGGGCCCACTACCGTGGCTGTCGAAGTCAGCGACAACGCGCAATTGCGCGCTGCGCTGCTGGGCCTGCGCGGCCAGCTGACCGCCACCCTGATCGGCGAGCCCGAGGACCTGGAGGCCTATGCATGGCTGGTGCCGTTGCTCGAAGAAAAGGTCGGCCGCATTCTCATCAACGGCTATCCCACCGGGGTCGAGGTGTGCGATGCCATGGTCCATGGCGGCCCGTATCCAGCCACTTCAGATGCTCGCGGCACCTCTGTGGGCAGCCTGGCGATCGACCGCTTCCTGCGCCCGGTCTGCTACCAGAACTACCCGCAGGCGCTGCTGCCTGCCGCGTTGCAGGACAGCAATCCACTGGGCTTGAAGCGTCTGGTTAATGGGCAGTGGAGTGAGGCTGCGATCGGCTAAACCAAAGCCGTAAAAAAAGCCCCGCGATTGCGGGGCTTTTTTTACCTGCGATACCGGCGCTGATGCATTCAGACGCCCTGCGCCTCTGCCCTTTCATGCGCCTGGCGTAGCCGCTCACGGCTATTGCTCAGGTGCAAGCGCATGGCCATCTTGGCCCCTTCGCTGTCACGCCGGGCGATGGCCTCGTAGATGGCTTCGTGCTCGTGGCTGAGCCGGCTGAGATAATGCGCCTGGTCGTCATGAACCAGATGCGCGGAGTTGACGCGCGTCCGCGGGATGATACTGGTGCCCAGGTGGTTGATGATGTCGGCAAAATAGTGATTGCCGCTGGCAAGCGCGATCTGCAGGTGAAACTGGAAATCCGCCGAGACGGCGTCGGAGGCGTGGGCAGCCCCTTCGTTCAGTTCATCCAGCGCCTTGCGCATTATCAGCAGTTGCTCGCCGGAGTGCCGCTCGGCAGCAAGGCCTGCCGACTCGATCTCGAGCGCGATGCGCAACTCCAGCACCGCCAATACTTCGCGCAGGGTGACGATGGTGGCCGGATCAATACGGAAACCGCCCGTCGATGGCGTGTCGAGCACGAACGTGCCGATGCCATGGCGAGTTTCGACCTGGCCCGCCGCCTGTAGCCGGGAGATCGCCTCGCGCACTACCGTGCGGCTTACGCCTTCCTCGACCATGATCTGAGATTCGGTCGGTAGCTTGTCGCCGCGCTTGAGGGCGCCGCTGCGAATCCGCTCGGTCAGCACCGCGACCAGTTCCTGGGCCAGGCTGCGCGGCTTGCGGCGGGCCCGTGGTTGTACCTGCTGCTCTGTCATGCCCTGCACATTCATGGTTGAAAGCCAGCGGCTATCATAGCCTAAAACAGTTGTACGATCACCTACATCGGTGACGGCAATTTGCTGGCCCCTGACGTTCGTCAAAAACTGCAAACTTCCTTTACCTTCAGCAGCTTAGGACAGCAACATGCGGGTAATTCTAGTAACGGCGGCATGCGTACTCTCCTCGCTCGCCATCGGCGACCAGGCCAAGGCGTCGAGCAAGAGCGATCGCTATGCGTGCACATGGGGCTCGGAGATTGCCGCCGATGCACAGCAGGCAAAATTGTCGGGCGTCACCCTGTACGCCGCGCGTAAAAGACTTCAGGTGCGCAGGTTTCCCAAGCCCTGGATGCGCATGACCGCGCTTGGGATTACCGAACAGACCTACAACAGCCGCTCGCACCTGAAGCCTGCAGCCATTCGGCAAACCTACCAGGAACAGTGCGCACAACACGCCGCTTCCAGAAACAGAAACTGATATATTTCAATCAGTTAATGAATATAACTGATGTTTTTTCTACCTCAGTAGCCGGCTGTCCCTCCACAGTGGCTCGGCCAGGGCCTTGGCGTTGGGTCTCGCCAAGGTCACCGTCATCCACGCGATCAGGCCAAATACCGCCAGGCCAGTTGTATGCCTGCTCCTGGCCCCAGGGGGGTGCGCATTCAGAGTCATTCACAAAACAAATACCGGGTATTTCAACATTTAATTTGTAGATGATATCGCCTGTTGGATATCGTGCTCCCATCCCCCCCGCCACACCAACCGGTGCGGCCAAGGCACGGGGAATAACAACAAGTCGAGACTGTCCATGTCGAATGCTTCCTACTTCGCCCCTCACGGTGGGCACCCGGCTCAGACCGAGCTGCTGACAGACCGTGCCATGTTCACCGAAGCCTACGCCATCATCCCCAAGGGCGTGATGCGTGACATCGTCACCAGCCACCTGCCGTTCTGGGACAAGATGCGCATGTGGGTCATCGCCCGTCCGTTGACCGGCTTTGCCGAAACCTTCTCGCAGTACATTGTCGAGCTCGCCCCCGAAGGCGGCAGCGAGCGTCCTGAGCTAGACCCTAATGCCGAAGCGGTGCTGTTCGTGGTCGAAGGTGAAGTCGACATCACCCTGCAGGGCAAGCACCACACGCTGACACCTGGCGGCTATGCCTTCATTCCACCCGGGGCCGACTGGAGCCTGCGCAACAACAGCAAGGCCAATGTCACTTTCCACTGGCTGCGCAAGCATTATCAGAAAGTCGAGGGCCTGGACCTGCCGGAAGCCTTCGTCACCAACGAAAAAGACGTCGAGCCGCTGGCGATGCCTGGCACCGAAGGCCGCTGGGTAACGACCCGTTTCGTCGACATGGCTGACATGCGCCATGATATGCACGTCAACATCGTCACGTTCCAGCCGGGCGGCGTGATCCCGTTCGCTGAAACCCACGTGATGGAACACGGCCTGTACGTGCTCGAAGGCAAGGCGGTGTACCGCCTGAACCAGGACTGGGTCGAAGTCGAGGCCGGTGACTTCATGTGGCTGCGGGCCTTCTGCCCACAAGCCTGCTATGCCGGCGGTCCAGGCCCGTTCCGCTACTTGCTGTACAAGGACGTCAACCGCCATGTGCACCTGACCCTCAACCCTAATCGGTGAGCCAGGTCCGGCACTGAAAAGCCCGCCTTCAAGGCGGGCTTTTTCATGGCCGTCCGGGGGAAAATCAGCTACCCCTGGAAATAACTTGAACATCCGCCGCAGAGCGCTTTCGAATCTGGATATAACATTCGAACTAGAGGAGCCTGCGTCATGAACCTGTCCCCGCACCGTCCCGCTGCGATCCTGATTGACTCAGGGACCCTGTCATGAAGATGCCTTGCCGAGCCCCTAGTGCCTGCCTGCATCTGGATTTCTTGCGCGACACCCTGTTCGGCCCGGTTGCCCAGAGCGTGGAGTGCCATGTGCAACTCGCCGCTCTCAACCTCCAAGGGCGCCCTGCCCTGCAATTGCTGATCGATCCGCCCCTGCCCGCAAAGGTCGAGCGCTCCCATAGCCTTGCATTCGACTGGGAGGGTCGGCATTACCATGGGATCGTGCGCCATCACTATCGATACGGTGACGGTGGGCTGAAGTTGCTGGTGGAGCTTCAATAGGCGGTATGCACCCGGCCAGCAGAGGTTGACCGGGTGGCGGTCGATTCAGGCAATAGCTCTGACCACGCTGCGGTGGCTGCGACGCTGCTCGGTGCGCAAATGCGCCACCAGGTCAGCGAGATCGCGACAGCTCTTGAGGCTGTCCAACGGAATTCCGGTTACGGTCAGGCAATCATTAAGCGTCTGACCCTGCCCGAGGCGAATGGTCAGGCATACGCCATCCGGGCAAGACACTTCACAGCGATCGGGCAGGCAGGCCTGCTCGATGATCTGACGCATTTCGAGCATTGAAACACCAATCAACGACATGGTACGGCCCTCTTACAAGAATGATCTCATGTAGTCAGTACGCCCTATGGCGGCCAGGTGCCAATTGAAAATGGGCATGTTCGGCCGGAGTTCGATTCGCCGTGGCAATCGTCCGGGCACTCGGCCCACTGCACCTTAGCGGAAGATCAACAGGTGCCTTGAAGAGTTCGTCCGGTTGTTTCATTCATGCGACAGGCGGTCCCAGGCTCGACTAGGAAAACGATGACTCCGCAAACAGCAGCGGGTACAGCGATACCACCAGCAGCGTTGCCATCAGCAGATTGAACAGCATCAACCAGCGCGGATTCTGCAGGACGTTGCGCAGGGCACTGCCGAACATCACCCAGATCCCGACGCTGGGCAGGTTGACGAGCGCGAAGACTGCTGCGATGACGATCACATTGACCACGTAGCCCTGGGCAGGGGTATACGTGGTGATGGCGCCTACCGCCATGACCCAGGCCTTGGGATTTACCCATTGGAACGCCGCTGCTCCCCAGAATCCCAGAGGTTTTCGCGCGCCCGGACCCGCGGCACCGAGTGGCCCGGACGTGGCGATCTTCCACGCCAGGTACAACAGGTACGCAGCGCCCGTGTAGCGCAGGATGCTGTAGAGCGCCGGCCAGGCCTTGAACACCTCGCCCAGGCCCAGGCCGACTGCCATCACCATGACCATGAAGCCGATACTGATGCCCAGTGCATGGGGTATGGAGCGACGCACTCCGAAATTGACCCCGGATGCCAGCAGCATCGTGTTGTTGGGACCCGGCGTGATCGAGGACACGAAGGCGAAAAGCACGAAGGCGGTGAACAGGTCGAGTGAGCTGAGCATGGCAGGCATCTGATGTCGTTGGGAGTGCGTTCACACTAGCTGAGACATTACTGTCCGCACCCGTACAGTAGTCCTCAATTATCGCAATACACTTTACTGTACCTTTCAACGCCATTCTTGAAATATGCCGCTTGGCGAAGAGCAAATTTCCCACAGCGACTGCGGAAACGTCCTATATAAATTCAAAGGCTGCGAAAACCATCATCCGCCCGTCTGCAACCGGACCATCCACGAGAGGCCTCGCTCATGCATTCGGTAAATTGCCCGACCACGCAGCTCAAGTACAACCTCTTCCAGCTCCTCAAGCATGAAGTGAGCAACCCCGACGACGATCCCCACTGGAGCGGCGTGATGTTTTTCTGCGCCACCGACGAGCATACGCGCACGTTGATCGAGCAGATCGAGATTCTGGCCAGCGAGGCGTTCTTCGATCCCCGCGGGCGCGCTATCCACCACCGCCTGCGGGCGGCGGCTGTTGACGGCATCCGGGTGCGGCAGGTCAAGAATACATCGACGGAAGAAACGGTGATCCGCATCACCCTGCCCGAACGGGGCTACATCACGGTGAGCGCGGTACGGCTTTAGCGGGCACGGCTGGACAAGAAGCCTGAACCGCAACCCGCCCTCCCGGAACGCCCGCAGCCAGGCGGGCCCGGAAGCCGCCGGGGCTTTGCCCCGTCCATTTCCTGAAGGCCCGGTGAAAGGCGCTGGATTCCTGGAAACCCGTCAGCTCCGCGATTTCGGCGATGCTCAGCGTGTCGTCGCGCAGACAATCGAAGGCCATGGCGCGGCGCACCTCGTCCTTGATCTGTCGGAACGAGCGGCCTTCACGCACCAGTTGGCGGCGGAAGGTACTGGCGCTGATCCTTTCTTGCGCAGCCATCTCAGTCAAGGTCGGCCACTCCCCGAAACACCGTGTACGCAGATGCCGGTATACCTTGGCGGCCAGACCATGCTGGTGGCGGAAGCGGATCACCAGCCACTGCGGCGCGCTACGCAGGAAGGTCTTGAGCGCTGCCAGGTCCTGTACTACGGGAAGACGCAGGTAATGCGCATCGAACTCGACTTCGCTGCGACCCGTGCCCATCTGCAGATCAGCCCCCCACATCAGCGGGTCATCCTCCTGCGGAGGCCGGGCGATGGCCAGCTCGGTCCGGACGATGACAATGCGCTGACCGGCCAGCCAGCACAGCAGGCTGATCACCAGGACCAGGAAGGTTTCTTCGGCGTAGACACGGGTCAGCGGATCCTCGATGTCTGATTGCAGGCTGATCACGGCGCGTCCCCCGCGCACAGTCAGGGTGCCGCGTACATCACGCAGAAACAGCGCGAAATTGTTCAGGCACTGGCGCAGTGCTTTCTCCAGGTTTGGCTCCTGGATCAGGCTGCGGCAGATAAGTGCGAAGCTACCCTGGGGCATGCCGTGGCGATCGAGCCCAAAGAACTCGTCACCCAGGGCCTGGATCACTTCCAGCCAGATTCGGGCAAACGCCGCAGCAGGGACCCGAGCCTGGGGCTGTTCGAGCACCTGTGGATCGATGCCTGCTGCACGCACCAGCGCGTCGCGCCGTTGCGGCTGGCCACGCAAGCCGTGGAGCATGGCATGGAGGAAGTACACGGCGACCGAGTCGCTATCGCGCATGGCGGTTTCGCTGCCTGTGTCGAGTGGCAAAAAATGCCAGGGTGGCTGAACAGTTACGGCATAGGCCGGGCCTTGCTGATTGCCTAGACTCGGTCTACCCCGCGGGTGCTGGCATTGTCGCAGAGCCTGGCCCGGGCCCGCCACGTTTTCACTCATCGGAGCGTTCAAACGCACCTGGAAGGAGCCCTGACAGATGAACATCGAACAGATCGCGGTGATCGGCGCCGGCACCATGGGCAACGGCATTGCCCAGGTATGCGCGGTAGCGGGATACCAGGTGACCCTGATAGACGTCACCGACACCGCTCTGCAGCGGGGCCTTGCCACCTTGGGCAACAACCTCGAGCGCCAGGTCAACAAACAGACCCTGTCCCGCGAACAGGCCGATGCCGCGCTGACGCGGATCCGCACCAGTACCGATTACGCAGACCTGAGCTCAGTGCAGCTGGTAATCGAAGCCGCCACCGAAAACCTGGCGCTCAAGCAGCGCATCCTGCAGCAGGTCGCGGTCAACGTCGCCGGTGAGTGCCTGATTGCCACCAATACCTCGTCGCTGTCGGTCACTGAACTGGCGGCGGCCATCGAGCGCCCGGAGCGCTTTATCGGCGTGCACTTCTTCAACCCCGTGCCCATGATGGCCCTGGTCGAAGTCATCCGGGGCCTGCAGACCAGCGACACCACCTACGCGCAGGCCCTGCTGGTGACCGAAAAAGTCGGCAAGACGCCGATCAGTGCGGGCAACCGCCCGGGGTTCGTGGTCAATCGCATTCTCGTCCCGATGATCAACGAAGCGATTTTCGTACGCCAGGAAGGCCTGGCCAGCGCGCAGGACATCGACACCGGCATGCGTTTGGGCTGCAACCAGCCGATCGGCCCGCTGGCCTTGGCTGACCTGATCGGACTGGACACGCTGCTGGCGATCATGGAAGCCTTCCATGAGGGCTTCAACGACAGCAAATACCGGCCTGCCCCGCTGCTGAAGGAAATGGTCGCCGCAGGCTATCTGGGCCGCAAGAGTGGCCGTGGATTCTTCACCTACTGAGGAGTATCGCCATGCCGGTAAACGCCGCCTTGCGCTGTGCGAGCTTCGACGAGCGGCGTGACATCGCCATGGCGCTGTTCGCCGAGAAGGGCTTCGGCCAGGTCAGCATGCGTGAGCTGGCCAGCCATCTCGGGCTGGCCGCAGGCTCGCTGTACCATCATTTCCCCAGCAAGCAGGACCTGCTCTATGACCTGATCGAAGAGCTGTTCGAGGAACTTGAAGCCACGCTTGATCAGGGACGGCGTGCAGTGGCCAAGGGTGAGCCTGCCCTGCCCTCTCTGATTGCCGCGCACTGGGCGCTGCATGCCGAACGCCCCTTGCAGTTTCGCCTGGCCGACCGCGACCTGTGCTGCCTGGGCGAGCACCAGCAGCAACGCCTCGCAGGCCTGCGCAAGGTTTACGAGACCGGGTTGTTGAAACTGATTGCGCCCGGAGCCCGGGTGTCAGGAGAAACGCTGGCCGCCACCGCACATGTCGCCGCGACTTTGCTCAACGGGCTGCCGGGCTGGCTGCAGGCGCGCGATCTGCCCGAGGATCATAGCCTGGCGCTGATGGAAAGCTTGCTGCTAGGTGGCCTGGAGCGCACTTTGCGCGCCGGCGGCCTGACGCCGCACGCCTGAGCATTCAGCGCAGCAGTTCCTGAATCTTGTCATGCAGGGTCTCGAGGTCGAACGGCTTGGCCAGGATCGGCGCCTTGCGCGCGATCGGGCTTCCAGACTCGAGAATCTCCGCCGGATAACCGCTGATGAAGATTACTTTCAGGTCTGGACGCAGCTTGACCGCTGGCTCGGCGATCTCCACGCCGGAGATGCCGCCCGGGAGCCGAAAGTCGGTCACCATCAGGTCCAGGTGAGGCTTGCGCGCCAGTATGTCGAACGCCTGTTCGCCGTCTTCGGCCACCAGCACGTGGTAGCCCTCGCCTGAGAGATAATCCTTGAGGATCATCCGGATGGCTGGCTCGTCTTCGACGACCAGTACTACATCTTGCGCATCTTCACTCATGCCAACGCCTTGAATATCAATAGGATGGCCATACGACCCCGGGCTCACGCAGAGGTTGCCTGCTCCCGACCACTTTCTTGCAGCACCTCGGCCATGGGCAAGTGGACACTGAAGGTCGAACCCTTGCCCTCTTCACTTTCGACGCGGATTTCGCCGTCGTGCGCCAATACGATCTGCTCCGATATATAAAGCCCAAGACCAAGCCCTGCGCTCACCTGATGCGCCGCCACGCGCTCGAACTGCTGGAAGATTCGCTGCTGGTTGTGCGAGCTGATGCCGATGCCCTGGTCCTGCACCTGTATACAGGCCATGTTGGCCTGCGCGAACACCCGCACCTTGACCGGCTGCTTCTCGCCATAGCGCAGGGCGTTGCTGAGCAAGTTGGCAATGACCTGCTCGATACGGAACTCGTCCCACTCTCCGTGGAGCGTTTCACAACGTTCGAGCTCGATCACCGAGGCCGAAGCGGCTGCCTGATTCGCGAAGTTCTCCACCAGCCCTTTTACCAGCGGGCCCAGGTCGAATCGCTTGGGCCGGATCGACAGCTTGCCGGTACGAATACGCGACACATCGAGCATGTCTTCGATAAGGCGGATGAGACTGTTGATCTGGCGCTCGTCACGCTCGACCATCGCGCGCATCTTGTCGAGGGTAAAGGCTTCGGCGTTGTCACGCGCCAGGTGCATCTTGCGCAACTGGGTTTCAAGGATCAGGCCATTGAGCGGTGTGCGCACTTCATGCGAGACAATCGACATGAAGTCATCGCGCATGCGCACGGCATGCTCAAGCTCGCTGCGTGCCACCTGCAACTGCCCCAGCAGCTGTTCCTGTTCCTGGCGGCTGCGCTCCAGGGCCTCAAGCTGCTGAGCAAGCGTCTTGCGTTGGCGATACAGGTCGACAAATACCGACACCTTGCTCTTGACCGCATGGTTATCCAGCGGCTTGTGCAGAAAGTCCACCGCGCCGCTCTCGTAGCCTTTGAAGGCGTAGTTCAGTTCGCGGCCCGCGGCACTGACAAACACGATCGGAATGTTCTTGGTCTTCTCGGTACCGCGCATCAGTTCGGCAAGCTCGAAGCCGTTCATGCCAGGCATCTGCACGTCGAGAATGGCCAGCGCGAACTCGTGCTCGAGCAGCAGGGACAACGCCGCCTCGGCGCAATTGGCCTTGTGCACCTCGCGGTCGGCTCCCTGGATCAGCGCATCAAGCGCCAGCAGGTTTTCCGGCAGGTCATCGACGATCAGCAGTTTGGCTGGGATAGGGCTTAGCATTCACTGGGTTCCAAAGTGGCGAGCAATTGCCCGATACCGCTCAGAGAAAGTATATGGTCTGGCTGGTGCAAGGCCAGTGCGGCCTCCGGCATCAGCGCAACCTGTGCTTCGCGGGGGTCCTGGACCACGGTCCGGCCTCCGCTTTGTTTGATATAGGCAAGGCCGCGGGCGCCATCTTCGTTGGCACCGGTCAGAAGCACACCTAACAGTTCGCGCCCAAAGGCGTCAGCCGCCGACTCGAACAGGAAATCGATCGACGGGCGGGAAAAATGCACCGGATCTTCCTGGCTCAGGGACAGCCGGCCATCGAGTTCCACCGACAGATGGTAGCCCGGGCCTGCCACATAGATCGTGCCAGGGGCAATCCGTTCCTTGTCCCTGCCCTGCACGACCGGGCGCAGCAGCTTTCGCTCCATTACCTCGGCCAGTTGACTGTCACGGCCTTCAGGCAGGTGCAGCACGCACACTACGGGAATCGCAAAGCCTGGCGGCAACGCGCCCAGCACGGTAAAAAGCGCCGCGACGCCGCCAGCGGACGCGCCGATCACCACCGCCCTGGTCCTGTTCATGACTTGCGGTAGATCCGTTCAGGTTTGACCAGGGCTTCGAACCGCTCGGCGTAGTTCGAGAAATCCAGCGTTTCCTTGCTGCCCAGGACCAGAAAACCGCGATGGCACAGGGATTCGTGGAACAGGCCGAATGCTCGGTCCTGCAGGTCCTTGTTGAAATAGATCAGCACATTGCGGCAGGAGATCAACTGGGTTTCGGAGAACACGCTGTCGGTCGCCAGGCTATGGTCGGCGAACGTCACGTTTTCGCGCAGGCTGCTGTCCATGATCGCGTTGCCGTAGGCTGCCGTGTAGTACTCGGCGAAGTCCCGGCGCCCTCCCGCCATCCGGTAGTTTTCGGCGTAGGCCTGCATGTCCTGCATCGAGTAGATACCCTGCTTGGCTTTTTCCAGCGAGCGCGGATTGATGTCGGTGGCATAGATGATCGTGCGGTCGAGCAGGCCTTCTTCACGCAGGAGGATAGCCATCGAGTACACCTCTTCCCCCGTGCTGCAGCCTGCGATCCACACCTTGACCGAGGGCCAGGTGCGCAGCAGTGGCACCACTTCCTGGCGCACGGCCAGGAAGTGGCCGGGGTCGCGGAACATCTCGCTGACCGGGATCGTCAGGTACTGCAGCAGCTGCATGAACATGCCCGGATCGTGCAGCACCCGCTCCTGCAGGGCCGACACCGTCCGGCATTCGAGCTGGCGCAGTGCATGGTGAACCCGGCGCTTTATCGAAGCACCGGAATAATCACGGAAATCGTAGCTGTACTTGAGATAGATCGCCTCGATCAACAGCCGGATCTCGATATCGATATTGGGTTGGCTAGTCAAATTCGCTCCAGTTGCGGCAGCCATACACGGATCAGCGAGAACAGGCGGTCCAGGTCGATCGGCTTGGCGAGGTAGTCATTGGCGCCGGCTTGCAGGCAGCGCTGCTGGTCATCCTTCATGGCCTTGGCGGTCACGGCGATGATCGGCAGCTTGCGCCAGCGCGGCTGCTCGCGGATCAGGCGCGTGGCCTCGTAGCCGTCCATTTCCGGCATCATCACGTCCATCAGCACCAGGTCGATGTCCTCGTGCTGCTCCAGCCGCTCGATGGCCTCGCGCCCATTGCGGCCGATCTCCACCAGTGCGCCCTTGTGCTCCAGGGCGCTGGTCAGGGCGAAGATGTTGCGCACATCGTCGTCGACCAGCAGGATCTTGCGACCCTCGAAGACCTTGTCGCGGCTGCGTGCGGTCTTGAGCATGCGCTGGCGTTCATGCGACAGCTGCGACTCGACCTTGTGCAGGAACAGCGTGACCTCGTCGAGCAGGCGCTCCGGCGAGCGGGCGCCCTTGATAATGATCGAACGCGAGTACTTGAGCAGGTCGGCCTCTTCATCACGGGTCAGGTTGCGCCCGGTGTAGACGATGACCGGCGGGAACGCCCGAATGTCCTCGGCGGTCATGCGCTTGAGCAACTCGTTGCCGAGCATGTCAGGCAGCTTGAGGTCGATGATCATGCAGTCGTAGATATTCTCGCGCAGCAGGTCCAAGGCCTCCTGGGCCATCGCCACGGCAGTGATCTCGATGTCTTCGTCACCGATCAGCAGCGCGATGCTCTCACGCTGCAGATCGTCGTCCTCCACCAGCAGGATGTGCTTGAGCTTCTGGGTCAGCTTGGCTTCCAGGCGTGCGAACACCTGCTTGAGCTCGTCGCGGCTGGTCGGCTTCACCGCGTAGCCCACGGCGCCCATGTGCATGGCCGCCTCGACCCGGTCCTCGACCGAGATGATGTGTACCGGGATATGACGGGTGGTGGCCTGCTCCTTGACGCGCTGCAGCACGGTCAACCCTGAATGGTCGGGCAGGCGCATGTCCAGCAGGATGGCGTCGGGAACATGGCTGACTGCGAGCTGGAAACCCTCGTCGGCGGCCTGGGCCACGAGGCAGCTGTAGCCCAGCTCGTGGGCCAGGTCGTACAAAATGCGAGCGAAGTTGGGTTCGTCCTCGATCACCAGAATGCAGCGGTTGCCGAATGGCGCCTTGTCGCGGTCATCCTGGAAGGTCGGCACCGCGCGAGGCAGCGGTGCCGGCGCAACGGGCAGCAGCGGCGCCGGCAACTGGAGAGCCGGGCGCTTGGGCGCCACGGGCTCCAGCTGCTCGGCAGGCGCCTCATAGCGCTCGGGCAATACCAGGCTGAACACGCTGCCTTGCCCCGGAGTGCTCTGGACGCTGATATGGCCGCCAAGCAGACGTGCCAGGTCACGGGAGATCGACAGGCCCAGCCCGGTACCGCCAAAACGGCGGTTGCTGGTGCCATCGGCCTGGTGGAACGCCTCGAAAATCACCTGCTGCTGGTCGGCGGCAATGCCGATCCCACTGTCACGCACGGTGAAGACGATGCCAGCGTCCGCCTGGTGGCTGATCTGCAGGCTGACCTGGCCACGGTCGGTGAATTTGACGGCATTGGACAGCAGATTCTTGAGGATCTGCTCCAGACGCTGGCGGTCGGTGAACAGCGAGGCCGGCATGGGTTGGTGCAGCTCCACCCTGAATTCCAGGCCCTTGTGGTTTGCCAAAGGCTCGAACATGCCCTTCAGGCCCTCGACGAGGCGCGCCAATGGCGTGTTCTCGGGGCGCATTTCGAGCTTGCCAGCCTCGACCTTGGCGATATCGAGGATATCGTTGATCAGGTTGAGCAGGTCGTTGCCGGCCGAGTAGATCGATTCGGCGAACTTTACCTGGTCGTCACTGAGGTTGCCCTGGCCATTCTCGGACAGCAGCTTGGCGAGGATCAGCGAGCTGTTGAGCGGCGTGCGCAGCTCGTGGGACATGTTGGCGAGGAATTCGGACTTGTACTTGCTCGAGCGCTCGAGATCTTCGGAGCGGGCCTGCAACTCGAGTTGGGCCTTGTTGAGTTCGCTGTTCTTGCGGTCAAGGGCGTCCGTGCGGTCGCTCAACTGCTCATTGGTCTGCTCAAGCTCTGCCTGCTGGGTCTCGAGATGCGCCTGGGATTCCTTGAGCACCCGCGACTGCTCTTCGAGCTCTTCGTTGGCGGTCTTGAGCTCTTCCTGTTGCACTTGCAGCTCTTCGTTGAGCTGCTGGGTTTCGGCGAGCACTTCCTGAAGGCGCTGACGATAGCGCGCACTCTCGATGGACATGCCAAGGTTCTCGGTGACGCGCTCCAACAGTTCGCCATCGCGGTCGTCGAGTGGACGCAGGAAACCCAGTTCCAGCACACCGTTGACCTGCCCGTCGTCGCGCGACGGCATCAGCAGTGCTCCTCGCGGCAGCCCGGAACCCAGACCGGTGCTGAAGGCAAAGTAATCTTCGGGCAAGTGCTCCAGGCGCAGCAGACGGTTCTGCTTCATGGCTTCGGCCAGCAGCCCTTCCTGGCTGCCCACCTGGACACGGGCCTGGGCGTCGGAATCAAGGCCATAAGTGGCGACCCGCTGCAGGTGACCATGTGCGTCACGCACATACAACGCCCCCACCACGCTGCCCAGATACCCCGCGAAAAAGCGCAGGATGTTTTGCCCGAGCATCGGCAGACTCAACTGCCCCAGTACCTGCTCGGCCAGCTGGGTCTGGCCGTTACGCAGCCAGGCCTGGTATTCCAGCCGCTCGGCCGCGCGTTGCTGGGCTTCCAGATTTTCCATGTAGCTGGCAGACAGCAGCATCAGGTCGCGTCGGCCGCGATAGGCGAGCAAGGCGCTCAGCGCGATGACCAGCAGCACGAATGACGTGATGAGGAGGATGGTGTTGCTGCGCACTTTTTCGTTGCGCGCCATGCGCAGTTGCTGCTCGGTGGCAACGAAACCATCGAACTCCTGGCGGATTTCATCGGTGAGCCGCTTGCCCCGGCCATTGCGGATCGGCGCCTCGGCGTCGCCCCCGCTGCGCCGCAGCGCGATCATGTCGCCGCCAAAGTTGTTCCACTCGCGCTGCAGGGCGGTCAGCCGGTCGATCCGGTCGACCTGCTGAGGGTTGTCCTCGACCAGCTCGCGAAGCCCCTGCAGCCCACTGAATACACGCGGCTTTGCAATTTCATAAGGATCGAGAAACCGCTCGTCGCCGGTCAACAGGAACCCGCGCATGCCGGTTTCCATGTCGATGGTCAGCTTGACCGCCTCATTGGCGTTGCCGATCACCCGGTCGGTATGTTCGACCCACTGCATGGCGGAGAGCAGATAGTTGATCACCGCGATGAAAGCGACGGCACTGAGCAGGCCCACTCCCAACGGGAGGCCAATGTTGCGGCTCAGCAGCCGACGAAAGCTTTGCTGATCCAGGGAAGCTGCTTGAATCATCTGAAGACGCCCGAACAAAATGGTCCATCGAAGCAATGTGGTGGATTCTTCGCAGGCTCGCGATCGATTCTGCTGCACCACTTTGAGGTTTTACGTGAGTTTACCTGCCTTTATCCCCGAGGCAGAGCGCTTAGCCAGTATTTGAATATGCTGTGGCGCAATCGTTCCATCGAGATTCACAGATCGTTATCCTGTAGGTGGGCGGCAGGGAACTTTCATCCGGCCTTTGCCCACAGAGTAGAAATCAATCCCTGAACAGGACCCGAAACATGCACCTTCTGGTAGTCGAAGACGACGACATCGTCCGTATGCTGATGGTCGAAGTGCTCGACGAATTGGGCCATACGGCCAGCGAAGCGGCGGATGCTGGCGCCGCACTGGAGATCCTCAAGGACCCGTCCATCGCACTGGACCTGATGATGACCGACGTAGGGCTTCCCGATATGCCCGGCGACCAGCTCGCGGCTGAAGCCCGCAAGTTGCGCCCGCGCTTGCCTATCCTGTTTGCCAGTGGCTATGCCGAGAACGTCAATGTGTCCGAGGGGATGTACTCGATCGGCAAGCCGTTCAGCATCGACCAGCTGCGGGAGAAGGTCGAAAGCATTCTCGACAAGCATCGGGCATGACTACACCGGGCGTCGCAGCAGATAGGTATCCATGATCCAGCCCTTGCGCTCGCGGGCCGTCCTGCGCAGTTCGAGGATCTGATTCCTGACAGCGTGAAGAGGCCCGGCGACCAGGATCTCGTCCTGCGTGCCGAGGTAGGCGCCCCAGTAGATCAGCAGATCGGGATCCTCTAGACGGGCAAAGGCGCATTGCCCGTCGAGCATCACCACCACATTGTCGATCCGTGACTGCTCGGACAGCTGACGGCCGGGAAGCACGGTCAGCGGCTCGCCAATACGGTTGAGCGCGATCTGATGCCGTGCCGCAAGGGCCTGCACGCTGCTGATGCCGGGAATCACTTCAAGACTCAAGTCCATGCCGCTCTCCCGGACCAGATCAAGAATGCGCAAGGTGCTGTCGTAAAGCCCAGGCTCACCCCATATCAGAAAGGCGCCTATGTCCTGAGGCTGCAGTTCGTCTTGCAGCAGACGGGCATACAGGGCGGCGCGCCGACGGTGCCAATCCTGCACCGAGCCGACATAATCACCGCCGACAGCTTCACGCTGGGGATCCTCTACCTGTACCAGACGGTACCTGTCCGACACGACATAGCGCTCGAGAATAGACTTGCGCAGGCCAATCAGCTCGTCTTTGTCCACGCCTTTGTCGAGTAGAAAGAATACCGTCGCACGCTGGAGTGCATCCACCGCCTGATAGGTGATCTGGCGAGGGTCGCCCGGTCCTATGCCAATAAGCAGCAGCTGTCTCACGCTTGCCTCCGTAGGGATCCGCCTGGCCAGCAATAATGGTGTTGAGGATAGCGCGGCAGGGCCGTCTACGGCTTACAACACCGAGAAGTTGTAGCTGACAATCACACGCGTCTCGTCCATGTCACGCGCCCATTTTTCATAGTTGCTGCGATAGGTCGAGTTGCGAAGCCGTACACTCACGTCCTTGAAGCTGCCGCCCTGCACTTGATAACGCAGTTCGGAATCTCGCTCCCATTCCTTGCCTTCGGCATCGCTGCCCGGAACCTTGATGTGATCACCGTTGATGTAGCGGGTGAAGAATGTCAATCCCGGGACACCGAGCCCTTTGAAGTCGTAATCGTACCTCACCTGCCAGGAACGCTCCTGGGCGGCGGCGAAGTCGTTGACCTGGGCATAGTTGACCAGATACGGGTTGGTGCCATCCAGGTATGGCATGGCGCTTTCGCCGTACATGCGCTGCCAGCCGGCGCTGAGCTTGTGGCCCCCGAGGCTGTAGCCGAACATGCCGCTGAAGGCGCGATGGTCGATTTCGCCCGCGCGGGCATTGCCGATGTCGTCACTCTTGATGAGGCGCAAGTCGGCCGAGAGACTGCCGACAGGCAGAGGCTGGCTGGCCACCAGGCCCAGGAAGTGCTGGCGATAGATGTTTTCCAGCTTGGATACCTGATACTGGGCGCTCAGGCGCTCGTTGAAGCGGTAGTCGAATCCGCCCAGGTCAAAGTGATCGGCAGTGGTGTCACATGCGTAGCGCTTGTTCTTGCAATGAACACGAATGTCCTGGCTGTCAGTCGAGTCCCGGGCGGTGTATTTATCCAGGCGCGCCAGGCTGAACTTCCAATCCTTGATTTCCTCGGACGTCAGCATCGCCCCATGGAACATGGTGGGAAGCAAGCGCCCGTCGTTGTATTTGAGCAACGGTACATCCGGCATCATGGCGCCGTATTTTATAACTGTTCGCGATATACGCATCTTGGCAGCCACGCCTAGCTTTGCGTATTGGTCGACTGATCGACGGGGGTCATGGCCGGAAGATGGCAGCAACCCGCTATTGCTGTCCGCAGGACTGGAGTCCAGTTTAAGTCCGAGCATACCCAGTGCGTCGATACCAAAACCTACCGGGCCTTGGGTGTAGCCAGATTGAACATTCAGTATGAAACCCTGCGCCCACTCTTCTCGCTTGGAAGCGCCTTGGCTTGAACTGCTATTACCGTCTCGGAAGTCTCGGTTGAAATAGACATTTCGTGTTTCGAGCTTGGCACTGCTGTCTTCAACGAAACCAGCGGCGTGAACGGAGAAGGCGCTACTCATCGCAAGCAGACCGGCAAGACTGCGGCCGGTTGCCAGGGGGAAAGGGGAAAACATGAATACATCCGAAAAAGAAGGGGCACTAAACAAATCGGTACCGTGGCACCGTGACTGCGCAGGCACCAGGCAAACGCCTGGCGAGGCCGTGCGATTATCGCGCAGCGCCTCTGCGGCGGGCCATTGGACCATGGTCTAAAGGTCCCTGAGGGTGTCTGCGACCTGCTTCCAAAGTAATTGCCCAGACGGCCATAAGTTCCGCCAGGAGGGCGTTGAGTTTATTGTTTACCGGCACTGTAACGGCAACTACACTTACTTTCAGCAATCCGCCGTATCCACCCTGTGGCCGCAGTAATTCCGTCCACCGTGTTCCCAGCCGCGCGCCACTTAGCACTTACAGGAGTGATGAAAGTGTCCAGACTTGCAGAGTTTCGTGCTGCCGAAAAAGCCCTTCAAGAGCAGATGGCGCAACTGGAGGTGTTGAAAAAGGATACCGGCCTCAAGCGCGAAATCGAATTTGAGCAGAAACTGCTTGGACTGATGAAAACCTACGACAAGGGTTTGCGCGAGATTATTGCCATCCTTGATCCCAAGGCCGTGTCGCGCAAGCCGGCCAGCGCGCCGAAACAGCGTCGGGCGCGCGTCGTCAAAGTCTACGAGAACCCGCACACCGGTGAACGGATCGAAACCAAGGGCGGTAATCACAGGGGACTCAAAGCATGGAAACAGGAATATGGAGCTGGCACCGTCGACAGTTGGTTACGCCAATGAATAATGAACATGAACTTCACGCTTTTTTCACATCGACTGGTAGAAGATCAAACCAGCTAAAGGATTAGCGCCCCATCTGGCCCGCTTCGGCGGGCTTCTAATTCAAACGCCCTGCTCCTGCAGGGCGTTTTTATTTGCGCAATCGGTTCAGTTCCGTATCATGGTCCGCCTGTCACCCCGCTGGCGCCGTGGGCGCCGGCCCCTGTTTCTGGAGTGCCCATGAGCCTGCAAAATCTTCAAGCCCTGCCTGGCGTCACCGCGCAGCCGGATGCCGCAACCGCCAACTTCGTTTTCAACCACACCATGTTGCGGGTCAAGGACATCACCACGTCGCTCGACTTCTACACGCGCGTCCTGGGCTTCAGCCTGGTCGAAAAGCGCGACTTCCCGGAAGCGGAGTTCAGCCTGTATTTCCTCGCCCTGGTCGACCAGGCACAGATCCCTGCCGACGACGCAGCGCGCACCCAGTGGATGAAGTCGATCCCGGGCATTCTCGAGCTGACGCACAACCACGGCACAGAGAACGACGCTGAGTTTGCCTACCACAACGGCAATACTGATCCACGCGGGTTCGGCCATATCTGTATTTCGGTGCCGGACATCCGTGCGGCGTGCGAGCGTTTCGAGGCACTGGGGGTAAACTTCCAGAAACGCCTGACGGACGGTCGCATGAAGCACATCGCCTTCGTCAAGGATCCCGACGACTACTGGGTCGAGATCATCCAGCCGACCGAATTCTGACGTACCGCCCGGCCCGGCGCGCTCGTCGGGCCGGGAACTTGCTGTCGCTCGCTGTGGTATATGGAAGTAACAGCTTTCATGCCACAGCGAGGTACGGACGATGCAAACCCTTCACTGTGAATACCGCAAGCACACCATCACAGCCAATATCGTGACCCATCCTGGGTCGCCGATGCCCTTCTCGGGCGGCTGCCTGATCACCGACCCTGAAGGCCAGGTCAGCAAGCGACAGCCCTTGCCCCTCGACAGATCCCATTTTACCGACCTGGAAAATGCCCAGCATGCGTCCCTCGCCCATGGACGCTGGCTCATCGACCAGCAACTGGGCAAATAGCCGCTGCACGGTGCTCGCAGTGTGCGCGCATGCTGCGAGCCTTACCCCCGTGCGTAAGCGACCGCCGCCGCTATCTGCTCGGTAGAGGGCCGAATGCCGGTATAAAGCACGAACTGCTCGAGAGCCTGCACGGCAATCACTTCCAGCCCGGTAATCACCGGTTTGCCCAAGGACTGCGCGCACCGGATCAGCGGTGTCTGCACCGGCATCGCCACCACATCCATCACCCGCTCAGCGACGGTGATCGCCGTTTCTGAAAACGCCAGGTGCTCAGCCTCTGCTCCCCCCGCCATGCCGATCGGCGTCACGTTGATCAGCATTGGCGGACACAAGTCGCCCAGATCAGCCTGCCAGCGGTAGCCGCACAGGTCCGCCAGCTGCCGGCCGGCTTGTTCGTTGCGGGCAATGATCAGCCCCTGGCCAAATCCTGAATCACGCAAGGCGCTGGCGACCGCCTTGGCCATTCCGCCACTGCCGCGCAAGGCGAAGGCGGTTCCGGGATCCACTTGATGCTGGGCGATCAGCTGGCGCACGGCGAGATAATCGGTGTTGTATGCCTTGAGATGGCCGCCGGTATTGACCAGGGTATTGACCGATTCGATGGCGGCGGCCGACGGGTCGATCTCGTCGACCAAGGCCATGCAGGCCTCCTTGAACGGCATCGAGACCCCGCACCCGCGAATACCCAGCGCACGGATCCCGCCCACTGCGGCGGGCAGGTCCCGAGTGGTCATAGCCTTGTAGTAGTAGTCCAGGCCCAGCTGTTCATAAAGATGGTTATGGAAGCGCACCCCGAATGTACCGGGACGCCCAGCCAGGGAAATACACAGGACGGTGTCTCTACTCGGTGCCACTGACATGCTCGACTCCTTCGCAAGATTCAGGGGCAAGTATGCCTGAGTTGCCGGGATAGCCGCTTATTACCCCTTACATAACCTTTACCCAGCCTATCCACTCACTTGACGCTTTTTACGGTCAAATCCACATGTCCGAACGAGGGTCCACTGTATGGCGGCCCACACCCGGGACGCCACGGTGCATCACGCTGGCCAGCCTTACAGTTGATTAAACCGATGAACACTATTGAAGCTGTCGATTTCACACCACATCGGCTGCTGCGTAAGGTGGGTCCATGTTTCAGAGGAGAATCACTCATGGCCGCTATCAACATCATGTCCGTTATCGGCAGTGCCGTACCTGCGCAACTGCGAGAGCAGGGACTGCTGGCCTGCTGGTACTTGGTTCGCAATGGCGAACCCGTCAGCGGCCCGCTGCCTTCACTCTCCGCCGCAGAGGCCCTGGCCGCCACCTTGCTTGCCTGACCTCGCTGCTTTGCATTGCTCCCTTGCCCGCCAATTGGCGGGCTTTTTCATGGCGTCGATAACAGAGAGGAATCAGGGATGAGGATGTTCGCCTGATACAGAGTTGTTGGCGTCCACATCCGCCATCTCTTCATCGACAGGTGCATCATCGTCCTTGGCTAAAGGCTGTTCTACACCCTCATGCTTGGGATCATGGCCTGATTCGTTATCGGTGGTGCCGCCTTCCCCTTTCTGGGATATGTTGCCCGGGGCATTTTCATCAATTTCCATGCTGAGTGACCTCCGTTCGGGAGCGCGGGATATCCGTGCCTGAACATATGAGGAGAATGCGGCGCAGGGAGTGCGGCACAAGAGACGAACGGGGATTCCAATGGAGTGCTCGCAGTGGCCGATGTGATCCGACCCTGCAGCGATTGGTCCGAACTCGGCAAGCTCCAGGCACGTCCAATAGGTACTGATTGGGTACAGGATTAAATTTAATTCACACGGTGCCCTTTGTTCACAGGGCAATCGACAGGGCTTGAGCCATACTCCATCATGCAGCGGTTTTTTGGGGGAAACCCTTGCACAGCCAACGACATACCAACATTTAGTGAGCCTCAACGTGAAAACTTCCCTGTCCATACTCAGCCTGCTGCTGTTGCTCACAGGAACCGCTGCCCTACCGTCGACCGCTGCTGCAGAACCCCAGGCAAAGGTTCAACGCGATCCATCCAAGTTGCACCTTGCCTCCGGTAGCGCCTTGCTCATCGACCTGGCTACCAATAAAGAGCTCTACGCCAGCCACGCCGACCGAGTGGTGCCTATCGCGTCGGTGACCAAGCTGATGACCGCGATGGTCGTGCTGGACGCCAGACAACCGATGGACGAGATGCTCACCATGACCATCGCGGGCAATCCGGAGATGAAAGGCGTGTATTCACGGGTTCGCCTGGGCAGCCAGCTAGACCGCCGCGAGACCTTGCTGATCACCCTGATGTCCTCGGAAAACCGCGCAGCCAACAGCCTTGCCAATCACTATCCGGGCGGCTACGGCGCCTTCATCAAGGCAATGAACGCCAAGGCGCGCAGCCTGGGAATGAAGCATACCCGGTATGTCGAGCCGACCGGCCTGTCGACGCTGAACGTTTCGACCGCCCGCGATCTGGCCAAGCTGCTGCTGGCTGCGCGCAACTATCCCATGCTGAGCCAGTTGAGCACCACGCGCGAAAAGACCGTGGCCTTCCGCAAGCCCAACTACACCCTGGGCTTCCGCAATACCGACCATCTGGTCAACAAGAGCAACTGGGATATCAAGCTGACCAAGACCGGCTTCACCAATGAAGCCGGCCATTGCCTGGTATTGCTGACCCGCATGGACAACCGCCCGGTTGCCATGGTGATCCTCGATGCCTTTGGCAAGTACACCCACTTCGCCGACGCCAGCCGCATGCGCCAATGGCTGGAAACCGGCAGCGCCAAGCCGGCGCCTGGGGTGGCCATGCAATACAAGGCCGAGCGGCGTACCCGCAGCCTGGCTGCCGACTGACACCCTGGCCGCTCGCTTGCGCGGACGGCCAACCTGCTCCATCAGGCCTGGGTGTTGACGAGACCGCCTGCACTGCTGCCGCCGGTCTCGGTCAGGGCTTCGAGCAACTGGGCAGTCGCCGACTGAATCTCTCCATTGAGCGTGGCAATGCTGGCCTGCCTGGCGGCAGCTGCGGACTGCCTGGCCGTTTCGTCCAGGTTGCTGGCCGCCAGCTGCGCCAGTTGCTTCTGCTCTTCGGCCAGTTGCTTCTGGAGCTGCTTGATCGTCTCGCGCAGCTGGGTGATCTGGTCCGATTCGCTGCTCTCTTCGGTACTACCTGCCGCACTGCCTGCCGCGCCTCCTGCGCGTATGCCCGCGACATCGGCGGTGACAGCGCCCGGCTTGGTTTCTTCACTCACTGTGGCAGTCTCAGCAGGCTTGGCGGTAATGCCAGGTGGGCTGCTGATGGTCACGCTGTTGATGCCTACCATGGGTTTTTCCTTCCTCAACCGGTCCTTTAGACCGCTGTATCGGCCGTCAGCGGCGATTCTTTAGCGATATGGCACTCCTTGCCAGCCCAGGACCGGCGCAGCCGGTAGCCGGTAAATTCAGCCAGTGCCGTCTCGTTCTATGGATGTACTTGCACAGGAGCCCGCAGCCGCTGCGGCCCAGCCTTGATTACCCACGGAACCGCATCCATGAGCCAGACGCACAACCCGGAAACTATCAATGACCTGATCGGCGTGGGTTTCGGCCCGTCCAACCTGGCCTTGGCCATCGCCCTGGAGGAGCTGGCCGAAACCCATGGCCGCGCGCTTGAGGCCCTGTTCATCGACAAGCAGAGCGACTACCGCTGGCACGGCAATACGCTGGCCACCCAGAGCGAACTGCAGATCTCGTTTCTCAAGGACCTGGTGTCGTTGCGCAACCCCACCAGCCCCTACAGCTTCGTCAATTACCTGCACCAGAAACAGCGTCTGGCCGACTTCATCAACCTGGGCACTTTCTATCCCTGCCGCCTGGAGTACAACGACTACTTGCGCTGGGCTGCCGAGCATTTCGCAACCCAGGCCGTGTACGGCGAGGAAGTGGTGCGCATAGAGCCTGAAGTGCGCAACGGCAAGGTCGAGCACCTGCGCCTGGTGTCGCGCGATAGCCAAGGCCGCGAACTCAGCCGGCGCACCCGTTCGGTGGTCGTGGGCAGCGGCGGGACGCCGAAGATCCCCGAAGTATTCAGCACGCTCCGAGACGACCCGCGGGTATTCCATCACTCCCAATACCTGTGCAGCCTGGCGAAACTGCCCTGCGCCCAGGGCAAGCCGATGCGTATTGCCGTGATCGGCTCAGGGCAAAGCGCCGCCGAGGCGTTCATCGACCTCAACGACAGCTACCCATCGGTCAAGGTCGACATGGTCCTGCGCGCATCAGCCTTGAAGCCTGCCGATGACAGCCCGTTCGTCAACGAGATCTTCACGCCCGAGTACACCGACCTGGTCTTCAACCAGCCAGTGGGCGAGCGCAGCAAGCTGGTCCAGGAGTATCACAACACCAACTATTCGGTGGTCGATGTCGACCTGATCGAGCGCATCTACGGGATCCTCTATCGCCAGAAGGTCGCTCACCAGTATCGACACAATGTGCTGTGCCGACGCCAGGTCGAGACAGTCGTGTCGACCGCGCAAGGCATCGAGATGACCCTGCGCGACCTGGCCACCGGGCAGCACCAGACCCATCGCTACGATGCCGTGATCCTGGCCACCGGCTACGAGCGGCGCTCGCACCGTGACCTGCTCGCGCCCTTGCAGGGATATCTGGACGACTTCAGCGTGGACCGGAACTACCGGGTGCTCGCAAGCCCCGAGCTGCAGGCCTCGGTCTACCTGCAAGGATTCTGCGAGGCCTCCCACGGGCTGAGCGATACGCTACTCTCGGTCCTTCCCGTACGTGCGGCGGAGATCGGCCAAGCGCTCTATCACGACCTGGCCCAGCACCAGAGCCCGGCGCCAGTGAAGGCTGCGTTCGCCCGCGCCTGACAGCAAGCCAGGGGCTTCCCGCCACCCGAACCCGACCTGCATCCACCCGGTGCTGGCCGGGTTTTGGCGCTTATGAAACATTTGCTTTCATTTAAATTGGCAGGATTTGGATTCTCATTCGTCTTTACTAGTGCAGCCTCCAGGTTGAGCTTGTCCTTGACCTCAATTCTTCCAACCAAGACAGTCCCATGGCCCAACAAACGAAAAAGTCCAAATCCAGGCTATGGTTCCTGGTGCACAGCTGGCTCGCCCTGCCGATCTGGTTCTTTGTCCTCATCGTGTGCTTTACCGGCATGCTGGCGGTCGTCAGCCAGGAAATCGTCTGGCTGGCCAACCCTGACGTGCGCGCGACCAAGCCCAGTGGCGACGCCGAGCGGCTGAGTTTCCAGCAGGTGCTCGACGCGGTGCACACGGCCCAGCCCGACGTGGCGGTGCGGTCCCTCAGCCAGCCGGACGGTTCGCACTTTGCCCTGAACGTCGCCGTGACGCTGCCCGACGGTACGTCCCCGACCTTGTACGTAAACCCTTACACGGGTGTGATCCAGGGCAAGAGTCCGGACTTCAACTTCGAGGCGTTTACCCGCGCCCTCCATGGCTGGTGGCTGGTGCCGTTCACCAGCGGCTACAGCTGGGGCTGGTACCTGGTGTCGCTGCTCGGCCTGCCGATGCTGGCCTCATTGGTCACGGGGCTGGTGGTCTACAAGAAATTCTGGAAAGGCTTTTTCAAACCGGTGCGCATGGGCCATGGTTCGCGGATTTTCTGGGGGGACGTCCACCGGCTGGCGGGGGTGTGGTCGATCTGGTTCATCGCGGTGATCTCGATCACCGGCCTGTGGTTCCTGATCCAGGCCATTCTGGCTGACAACCACATCACGATCTCCACTGAACCGGTGGTACCCGTGATCGCCCGCGAGCAAGTGCCGCAGAGTGCCGACGGCTCGCCGGCGCCGCGCATCGGTCTTGATAAGGCCGTGAGCCTCGCCCAGGCGCAAATCCCCGGCCTGGACGTGAGCTTCATCTTCATGCCCTCCACTGCCTACAGCCATGTGAGCCTGAGCGGACGGGGCTGGTACCCGCTGATGTTCCAGAGCGCCAGCGTCAATCCCTACACCAGCAAGGTCGACAGCCAGTTCCTGCTGGGCGACCGCTCGGCCCTGGAGTTCGTCACCGAATCGATGCGCCCGCTGCATACCGGTGACTTCGGCGGCCTCGCGATCAAGCTGATCTGGGCCTTCTTCGGCCTGATCCTGACACTGATGGTGCTCAGCGGCCTGCTCATCTGGACCAGACGCACCGCCCAGGCCACCGCCGCTGCGCTCAAGCGCAGTGAACGCCAGCCGCGTCAGCGCCAGCCCCAGCCCCAGCCCGTCACGGAGGTCCAGCCATGAGCCAGGCCCAAGCCCTGTCCGCCAGCCCGCTCAAGCAGTTCTGGCTCAAATGGCGCTTCCACATCAACATCCTGCTGCTGCTCGTCCCGCTGGGGTTCATGCCCAAGTATTTTGCCGATGCGCGGATGTTCCGCGGCGAAGCGGGCCTTGGGGCCACGGTGGTTCACGACATCCAGGTCGGACCCTGGAGCCTTGACCTCGCCGAACTGCGCGACCAGGCCCCTCGCGCCGATGGTCCGGCGGGCTATTTCAAGACCTTCAACGCGGCCCTTTGCAAGACCTGTGACACGGGAGTCAAGGCCATCTACCTGCGTATTGGCAAGCCCCGCAGCCTGCGCGCCGCGGGCACCATCTTCTTCGGCACGCCCTATCGCATGGTCACCTCGCTTCCCGTACCGCCGCGCACCCGGCCAGATGCCGACATCTGGATCACCATCGAAGGCTGGGACGGCAGCATGCACCAGGCTTCGGTACCACTGGCCAAGGCTTCGCCGGCAACCATCGCCTGGCTCGAGACCCAAGGAGGCAAGAAATGAAATACATCCTGCGCAAGTTGACCATGCCGCTGCTGTTGCTGGCCGCAGGCCCCGCATTTGCCCATAACCCGATGTGCGAATGCGAGGCGATCGGTACCGACCAGGTCAAGTGCACCGGCGGTTTCTCCGACGGCAGCGGCGCCGCGGGCGTGACCCTCGACGTGATCGGCTACGACGAGCAGGTCCTGGTGCCGGGCAAGCTTGGGACTGACTCGAGCATGACGTTCAAGCGCCCGGACGGCGAGTTCTACGTGCTGTTCGACGCGGGCCCTGGCCATGTGGTCGAAGTCGACCACGCCGACATTGGTGAGCCATGAGCCGCGCTCAGGTGGTACGCCCGGCCGGTGCCGGGCATGAAACGTTCTACGTGCTGCTGACGAGCCTGGTGATCGTGTTGCTGGCCGCGACCGTAGTGTCGCTGCGCGGCGAGCGCGTGGACGAGGTGGCGATCGCCTCCCATCAGCTCGATGCCCGCCGTGATCTCAATGCCGCCGAACAGGGCATCTACACCGATCTGCGCGTGGCCTTCGACGAGATCCAGATGCAGCGCGAGGAAAGCGCCCTGACGCCAAGCGTCCAAGCCCTGGCCGACGAAGGCTTTCCACCCTTCGTCGTGGACGCCAGCAGCGCCAGCCGCGGAAGCCATCAATGGCAGTGGCTCGACGTGGGAGCCTACCTGGGCCAGAGCGCCGACAGCCAGGTTGCCGGCAGTTTCCTGCTGATCGTGCCGCAGGCGAGCGATGGGCAGGCCGATGTCTGGCTGCGCCGCAAAAGCGTCAGCGCACTGCCCACGGCCCTGGACGCCGACTCACTGATCACCGCCGGCTGGCAGCAGATCGCTACTCACTATGACGCCGGGGTCACCCGCCAACACCGTCACTGATACAAGGACGCCCCATGTTTCGCTCCACCCTCGCCCGCCGTGTTCTCTGCCTGCTGGTTGCTGGCGCCCTGCCCGTCCTGGCCCTGGCCGATGGCGGCAAGCCACTGCGCATTGGCATCACCCTGCATCCTTACTACAGCTATGTGAGCAATATTGTCGGCGACAAGGCCGAAGTGGTGCCGCTGATTCCCGCAGGCTTCAATCCCCATGCCTACGAACCCCGCGCCGAGGACATCAAGCGCATCGGCACGCTGGATGTCATCGTGCTCAACGGCGTCGGCCATGACGACTTTGCCGACCGCATGATCGCTGCCAGCGAAAAACCCGGCATCAAGACCATCGAGTCAAACGCCAATGTGCCGTTGCTGGCGGCCACCGGCATCGCCGCACGGGGCGCCGGCAAGGTGGTCAACCCGCATACCTTCCTGTCCATCAGCGCCAGCATCGCGCAGATCAACAACATTGCCCGTGAACTGGGCAAGATCGACCCGGAAAACGCCCGCTACTACACCCAGAACGCCCGCGCCTATGCCAAGCGCCTGCGTGCGCTGCGCGCCGAAGCGCTGGCCAAGGTCACCGAAGCACCGGGCGCGGAGTTTCGCGTGGCAACCATCCATGCAGCCTATGACTACCTGGTGCGTGAGTTCGGCCTCGAAGTCACCGCGGTAGTGGAACCTGCCCACGGCATCGAGCCCAGTCCTGCTCAACTGAAGAAAACCATCGACCAGCTCAAGTCGCTGGATGTGAAAGTGATCTTCTCGGAAATGGACTTCCCGTCTGCCTATGTCGACACCATCCAGCGCGAGTCGGGCGTGAAGATCTATCCCCTGACCCACATTTCCTACGGCGAATACACCAGGGAAAAGTACGAAGTGGAAATGAAGCGTAACCTCGACACCGTGGTCAAGGCCATCCAGGAGTCGCGCGCATGACCGCAGCAGCCAATCTTGCCGTAGCGTGCGGGCCGCGCATCGAGTTCGCGGGGATCGACCTGACACTGGGGCGCACGCGCATCCTCGAACAGGTCACCTTCGGTGTCGCCTCAGGTAGTGTGCATGCCATCGTCGGGCCCAACGGCGGCGGCAAGAGTTCGTTGATCAAGACCTTGCTTGGGCAGATGCCGCATCAGGGCCAGTTGACCTTGCATTGGCCGGGTGACGGCCAGGTAATCGGCTATGTGCCCCAGGCGCTGGAATTCGACCGTGGCCTGCCGATGACCGTGGATGATTTCATGGCCGCAATGTGCCAGAAGCGCCCAGCGTTTCTCGGCCTGTCCCGGCGTGTGACCCCAGCCATCGACGCAGCGCTGGCACGGGTAGGCATGCTCGACAAGCGCAAGCGCCGCATGGGTGCGCTGTCGGGCGGCGAGCGCCAGCGCGTGCTGCTGGCCCAGGGCCTGATTCCAGCGCCGCAGTTGCTGGTGCTGGATGAGCCGATGTCGGCGCTGGACGAAGCCGGTGCCCAGGTGTTCGAACAGTTGCTGCTTGCCTGGCGTCAAGCCGGGACCACGGTATTGTGGATCGAACACGACCTCGAAGCGGTCCTGCGCCTGGCCGACCGGGTCACCGGCCTGAGCCGCAGAGTGCTCTTCGATGCCCCGCCTGCCCAGGCACTGACTCCGGAACGCCTGCTAGGGCTGTTCTCCATCCATCCCCGCAGCGAGAGCCTGGCCTGATGACTTACGAAGCATTCCGCCTGTTGATCCAGGAATGGGCCAGCGCCGGCTACCTGCCCGAGGCCCTGGCCTACGGGTTCGTGGTCAATGCCCTGCTCGCGGGCCTGATGATCGGCCCGGTGCTCGGCGGCCTTGGTACCCTGGTGGTGGTCAAGCGATTCGCCTTCTTCTCCGAGGCCGTGGGTCATGCCGCACTGACCGGCGTGGCCATTGGTATCCTGCTGGGCGAGCCCTACACAGGCCCCTACGGCAGCCTGTTCGGCTACTGCCTGCTGTTCGGCATTCTGCTCAACTTCCTGCGCAACCGTACCGGGTTGTCGCCCGACACACTGATCGGCGTGTTTCTCTCCGTGTCGCTGGCGCTCGGTGCAAGCCTGCTGCTGATGCTGGCGGGCAAGATCAACGTGCACATCCTCGAGAACGTGCTGTTCGGCTCGGTATTGACCGTCAGCGCCCAGGACCTGCTGGTGCTGGGCATCGTCGCGCTGATGGTCCTCGGCCTGGCGCTGCCGCTGTACAACCGCATCATACTGGCCAGCTTCAACCCGCAGCTGGCGGCGGTGCGCGGCGTCGCCGTGAAGACCCTGGACTACCTGTTCGTCGTGCTGGTGACTCTGGTGACCGTGGCAGCGGTCAAGGTCATCGGCGCGATCCTGGTGGGCGCGCTGCTCGTCATCCCGGCGGCGGCCGCGCGCCTGGTCAGCCAGTCGCTCAAGGGGTTTTTCTGGGTATCCGTACTGATCGCGACACTCAGCACCCTGCTTGGCATCCTCATGCCCATCGTCTTCGACCTGCCGGTGCCGTCCGGCGCCGCGATCATCCTGGTATCGGGCTGCTGCTTCGCGCTCGCGGCGCTGGCCCGCGCCCTCGTTCCACGCCTGCAAGGAAACCCGGCATGACCCTGCGCCTGAAACACCTGACCCTTGCCTTGGCCCTTTGCGGGCTGCCGGCGGTGACTGTCGCGGCGTCGCCAGCCACCGCCATTGCGCGGGCCGATGCACCGCTGGTCCTGACCACGCTGCCGGTAACCCACAGCCTGGCCACCGCCCTGCTTGACGGTACGTCGGTGCAGCTCAAGCGCGCCGCACCCGCAAACCTGCCAGCCACGCGCCAGCCCTCGTATTTCAGCGGACGCGGTGGCGCCAGCCTGCAAAAGGCCGCAGTGCAGGCAGATGCCGTGATCGGCCTGCGTTCCATCTGGCAGGACGACCCGCTGTACCCCATGGCCCGTCGCAGCAATATCCGCATTGTCGAAATCGACGCCGCGCGCCCGGTGGATGGTGCGCTGCCGGGCATCGCGGTGCAGGGCGAAAACGCCATCGCCGCCTATCCATGGATGAATCCAACCAACCTCGGGCGCATGGCCGACGTGCTGGCCAACGACCTGGAGCGTCTGGCCCCGGCCGACAAGGCCCGGATCCAGGCCAACCTCTCAGGCATCAAGCGCCAGTTGCTGGAGCTGGCTTCCAGCAGCGAAACGCGCCTTGCCGAGGCTGACAACCTGAGCGTGGTGAATCTCTCCGACCGCCTGGGTTACCTGGCAAGCGGACTAAACCTGGACGTGGTCGACTCACCGCTGCCGCCCGAGGATAAATGGGACGATGCAGCCCTGAAGACCCTGAGCGAGACCCTCAAGCAGCAGGATGTGGCATTGGTGCTGCACCACCGCCAGCCGGATGCTGCCGTGGCCGAGGTGATCGCAGCCTCCGGCGCCAGATTGGTGGTAGTCGACAGCGAAGCGCAAGACTCCCTGGCCGGCCTCAAGGCCGGTGTCGAGCAGGTGGTGGAGGCGTTGAGCCAAGGTTGAGATCCCTGGCTGTCACCCCTGGATTTCATGTGCCTTCTGCAGGCCCGTCAGCACGTCGGCCAGCGCCTTGACCATGAGGTCGGCCGTTGGCCGGTGCACGATCACGATCTCGTAGCTGTCTACCACCGGCAGGCCCTGCTCGCTTGACAATACCCGATGCTCGCGGGTAGCCGCCCGCGGTGGCAGCAGGCTGATGCCCATGCCGTCCGCCACGGCGGCCTGGATACCGCTCAGGCTCGAGCTGGTGAAGCTGATCCGCCAGCGCCGGCCCATGCCTTCGATGGCTGTGATCATGTCTTCGCGATACAGGCCGCGCGGTGGGAACGTGACCAGGGGGATAGGGTCGAGCTCGAAGGCCGGGATCCTGGCGCTGTCGATCCACTGCAATTGTTCAGGCCAGCAAGCCACGCCTTCGCGGGTGTTGCGCCGCTGCTTCAGCAGCACCAGGTCCAGCTCGCCATTGTCGTAGCTCTGGCTCAGGTCGCGGCACAGGCCGCTGGTGACCTCGAGCTTGACCTGCGGGTGCTGACGGCTGAAGGCCGACAAGGCATTGGTCGTCCGTCCACCGACAAAGTCCTCCGGGACGCCGAGACGCACCGTGACTCCCACCATGGCGCCTGCCAGGGCCTCGAGCATCTGGTCGTTGAGCGCGAGCATGTGGCGGGCGTAGCCGAGCAGCGTCTGGCCTGCGTCGGTCGGCAAGACGTCACGGTTGCCACGCAGCAGCAGGCGATGGCCGACCATGTCCTCAAGGCGCCGGACTTTCTGGCTGACGGTGGACTGAGTGGAGTGCAGGCGGGTCGCGGCAGTGGTGAAACTGCCGCAATCGGCCACGACGACGATCGCTCGGAGGAGATCAAGGTCGAACAACGATCTATTTGGTTTTGCGATAGTGGCCATGTCGGTATTCAGGGGTGGAATGGGTGCGCCGGTTCTAGCATAAGCGTCCCCTGTTACTCAACCACCTCGAAGGGCAACCCGACATAGTTCTCGGCGATGCTGACCCACCCGGCCCGCGACTCAAGGTAGTACTTGCGGTCAGCCTCCTGCATCTTTTGATCCCAGCCATCCATATGCTCACCAAAATCATGCAGCAAGTTCGTCATGAACCAACTGAACCGCTCTCCTTTCCAGACCCTGCGCAACGCCAGTTCCGAGTACCTGGCCAACAGGTCCACCCGCCCCTCGCGGTAGACCTTGAGCAGGATCCGATAGAGGTAGTTGACGTCCGAAGCCGCAAGGTTCAAGCCCTTGGCGCCCGTCGGCGGCACGATATGCGCAGCGTCGCCGAGCAGGAACAGGCGGCCATGCTGCATCGGCTCGATCACCAGACTGCGCAACGGCGCAATGCTCTTTTCGAGCGAAGGCCCGGTCACCAGCCCTTGGGCAATATCCTGTGGCAATCGCGCCCTGAGCTCGGTCCAGAAACGCTCGTCAGACCAGTCCTGCACCTGCTCGCCCGTCGGTACCTGCACGTAATAGCGGCTACGCGTGGCCGAGCGCTGGCTGCACAGCGCGAAGCCTCGGTCGTGATGCGCGTAGATCAGTTCATGGCTGACGGGCGGCGTATCGGCCAGCACGCCGAGCCAGCCGAAGGGGTAGACGCGCTCGTATTGCTTGAGCAGCTCGGCCGGGATGCTCTGGCGCGAGACGCCATGAAAACCATCGCAACCGGCGATGTAGTCGCAATCGATGCGCTGGGAGTGACCATCCTTTTCGAATGTGACGTATGGGTGCTGGGTGTCCATGTCGTGCGGGCGCACGTCAGTTGCGCCATACAGCGTCACGGCGCCGCTGGCCTGGCGTGCCTGCATGAGGTCGCGAGTGACCTCGGTCTGGCCGTAGACCATGACCGTCTTGCCGCCGGTCAACGCCTTGAGGTCGAGCCGCAGGCGCTGGCCGGCGACCAGCAATTCGACACCCTCATGGACCAGCCCCTCCGCGTCCATGCGCTCGCTCACCCCGGCCTCGCGGAGAAGCTCGACGGTGCCCTGTTCAAGCACACCGGCGCGTATGCGGCCCAGTACGTACTCGGGGGTCTGACGTTCGACAATCACCGTGTCGATACCAGCATTTTGCAACAGCTGGCCGAGGAGCAGCCCGGAAGGACCGGCGCCGATGATAGCAACCTGAGTTTTCATTGTTGTTGTCTCGCATGGGGATGCCGACACGTAATGGCAATGCGCGGCACCTGCTGATAGGGTTTGCACCTGCATTTTTACTGGCTGCAAAGCCTGAAAAAGTGTGTTTTCCCACTCAAGATTTGCACTTTTCCAAAAAGTGTTCGATTAACGAACCGGCCTACCTCCCATGCACCCGAGCCTCCCGGGCATTCCTCTCTTCCAGCTCTATGGTGAAAACCAGGCCTGGCCCGACACTGATCTGCTGCATTGCGAGTCAATCCCTGCGCGCAGCCGGCTGCATCAGTGGACGATCAAGCCGCACCGCCATGCTGAGCTGTTCCAGCTGCTGTATGTGCAGCGTGGACACGCACAGGTCGAAATCGAGGGATTGCGCAACGAGATCACCGAGGCCGCCATCCAGGTGGTGCCTCCGTTGGCCGTGCATGGTTTTCATTTCAGCGACGACATTCAGGGCTACGTGCTGACGTTCGGCGCCGCCCTGGTGGCCGAGCTCGAAGCCCGTCTCGCCGCGCCGCTACAGGTTCTGGCTTCGGCCGCCTGTTATCGGCTTGGCCCTGAACGGCGTGCACTGGACGTGTTGATCGATACCCTCCACAGCGAATATCAGGGCAGCGCGCCTGGGCGGGGCGTGATGCTGCAATCGCTGGTGACCGCATTGATGGTCTGGATCAGTCGCCGGCAACAGTCGAGCAGCCTCGCGCGCACACGCGACGAACGCGACCGGCAGCTGTTCGGGCACTTCCTGCGCCTGGTCGAAACGCATTTTCGGCAGCACCTGTCGGTGGAAGACTTTGCCGTGCGCCTGGCGGTCACCAGCCTGCAGCTCAACAGCCTGTGCCGCCAGCTCAGCGGGCAAACCGCACTGCAAGTGATGCACCAGCGCCTGATGCTCGAAGCCCGGCGCAACCTGGTGTATACGAGCATGAGCATCAGCCACTTGTCCGACAGCCTGGGGTTTAGCGATCCTACGTACTTCTCTCGTTTTTTCCGCCGCCTTGCCGGGACGACGCCCAATGCCTACCGGCGGATGGCGCAACTGCAATGATCCACCGTGCAGACCGCTGCTTGACGTATACGTCAAGCAGCCAGTAGCTTAGCCTCATCACTTCTTCGAGCCTGAGCATGAGCAGCCAGACCTACAGCATCTCCGACCTTTCACGCGAACTCGACATCACCACCCGCGCCATTCGGTTCTACGAAGAACAGGGCCTGGTGACCCCGGAGCGCCGGGGACTGGAGAGAATCTACTCGGCACGCGACAAGGTCAGCCTCAAGCTGATCCTGCGCGGCAAGCGCATCGGCTTTTCACTGGCCGAGTGCCGCGAGCTGATCGAGCTGTACGATCCCAGCAGCGGCAATCTCAAGCAACTGCACAGCATGCTCGCCAAGATCGTCGAGCGCCGCGTCCAGCTCGAGCAGCAACTGCTCGACATCCAGCAGATGCAGCTGGAACTGGACACCGCCCAGGAGCGCTGCGAACAGGCACTGGCCGCCACGCTGGACAACCAGAACAACAACCGTTGAACCGCCACAGGAAGCCCTGCCATGTCACTGCCTGAAACAGTCCGTCTGGTCGAAGTAGGTCCACGCGACGGCTTGCAGAACGAAGCCCAGCCCATCAGCGTCGCAGACAAGGTCCGGCTGGTGGATGACCTCAGCGAGGCAGGCCTGTCCTATATCGAAGTCGGCAGTTTCGTGTCGCCCAGATGGGTGCCGCAGATGGCCGGATCCGCAGAGGTGTTCGCTGGCATTGCGCAGCGCCCGGGCGTGACGTACGCAGCCCTGGCCCCCAACCTGCGCGGTTTCGAGGATGCACTGGCCGCCGGAGTCAAGGAGGTGGCGGTGTTCGCCGCTGCCTCAGAGGCCTTCTCCCAGCGCAACATCAATTGCTCGATCAGCGAGAGCCTCAAGCGTTTCGAGCCGATCATGCATGAGGCCCGTGCACAGGGCGTGCGAGTACGCGGTTACGTGTCCTGCGTGCTGGGTTGCCCCTATGAAGGCCAGGTGCGCGCGGAGCAGGTGACCCCGGTGGCGCGCGCCTTGTTCGACATGGGCTGTTATGAAGTGTCGCTGGGCGACACTATTGGCGCAGGCACGGCGGGTGACACGCGCCGACTGTTCGAGGTGGTGTCCAGAGACGTTCCGCGCGAAGTGCTCGCCGGGCATTTCCATGATACCTACGGGCAGGCCCTGGCCAACGTCTATGCCAGTTTGCTGGAGGGCATCCAGGTGTTCGACAGTTCGGTGGCAGGCCTTGGCGGCTGCCCGTATGCAAAGGGTGCCACCGGCAATGTCGCTACCGAGGACGTGCTTTACCTGCTGCAGGGCCTGGGCATCGAGACCGGTATCGACCTGGACCGGCTGATTGCCGCCGGCCAACGCATCAGCGCAGTGCTGGGCCGCGCCAACGGCTCGCGGGTTGCACGCGCCCGCACGGTGCAGTGACTACACATCTGTCACAAGGGTGTGGGCGCGGGTGTTACCGCGTTCACACCCTGATTCAAAAAAACGGGTAACACGGAAACGATTCCTCGGAAAATCGGTCACCCTGATCATGCCAAAAAACGTAACCCGTTGATTTAAAACGATTTTAAAAAACTGGCACGGCACCTGCTATATCTTTGGTACAACAACAACAAAAATGCGATAACCAATAAAAACAACATGTACCGGCTCTGACATAACAAGAACAAAACGGCAGAGACGCAGCTAACAGATTTTTTTGAAGTGGATGTGCTTTTCCGGGGTCCGCCCCGCAACCTGACAAAGAACGATAAAACTACCTCAAGGTAGCGGCGGTCACGGTTGGATCAGCAATGATGAAGGCAGATCAGCGCGCAAAAAAATACGTTTGCTCTTGGCCCCGAATGGGGGCCGTTCGCAGCACCGAGGCAAAGGTCGCCAACAACAACAAAAGGCCCGTCTCCAATAATAAAAAAAGAGCAAGCATCAATACTTTGAGGGGAGCCCAGGCTCCCCTCAGTGCTTCCCGCCCTCGTCGCTTCTCGTCCCGCTGTCCTCTGTGTCCTCGCTTTCCACCTTGTCCACCTTTTCCACCACCCACGGCATGGTGTTGAGCACCAGCAGCGCCAGTATCGTGCTGATCAGTGCCGTGGCCTCACGGCCCATACCGGCGGCAACGCCAATCGCGGCCGTCATCCACAGGCCCGCAGCGGTGGTCAGCCCCTTGACGTGACCGACCTCGATCCCGTTGCCCTTGAGAATGGTCCCAGCCCCCAGAAACCCGATCCCCGCAACAATGCCCTGGATCACCCGGCTCAACGCGTCCTCTTCGGCGCCGGCCATGCCGGGTGCCAGGACGAACAGAGCAGCCCCCATCGCCACGAGCATGTGCGTGCGCACGCCAGCCGCCTTGCCCTTGCGTTCGCGCTCGAAACCCAGGACCGCCCCCAGCAATGCCGCCATCAGCAAACGCACGGTGATCTGCGTCAACTGACGTTCATCGGTGATATCGGCGAACTCGGCCTGCATTGTCAGCAAGACCGTTTCCCACCAAGGCTCCATGGCCACCTCCTGGAAAGTTAGGGATAAGCGGTGGACCCTGGCGCAGGCCACGAGTGCGATCGGCTCCACCGAGCGGGCCAATGGAGCTACCGGGGCATGGGCGCGGTCACAACTGCACAGCCATCAAGAGGATGCCCTCATGCCCGTGGAAGTCGATGAAACCCGCCAACGCTGCACCCTGATCGGTGACAAGATCCGCATCGAGGGCACCGGCCCCGAAGTCGAGATCTTCACCGATGACCAATTGCGCATGTCGGTCGCGGTGCTGGCCGGCGAGCGCTTCCCCATCACAGAAGCCGAAGCCGATGCCCTGACCGTTGCAGGCGCCGTGGACAGCCGCAAGCACCTCAAGGCCAGTGAGCCCGGCTCGGTGATCTGAGGCCATTCAAACGCTTATTACTCATCTGGTATGGCGTTTGCCGTGCAATCTGAGTCTGTGCTGCAAACAGGCTGGAGCCTAGAGTGGGCAGGCCCGAGTGATCGTTCAAAGCCGATCCCTTACACTGCCTGTCCACTCTGCCTGCCTGAGCCGTGATGAAACGCTACGAACAATTTGCCGATGACATCGCCGAACTGATCCGCTCCGGCGTGCTGGGTCCAGGCCAGCGCGTGCCGTCGGTGCGCTATGCCAGCCAGACGCACGGGGTCAGCCCGTCCACCGTGTTCCAGGCGTACTACCTGCTTGAGCGCCGGGGACTGATCCGGGCGCGACCTCGCTCCGGATATTTCGTCAACGCCCACGCGCCTCGCCAGTTCAACGAGCCGCAACAGCTCGAGCCGGCGAGCGAATCCACCGATGTCGATGTCAGCGACCTGGTGTTCTCGATACTCGACTCGATCAAGGATCCGCACACCGTGCCCTTCGGCTCGGCTTTTCCCAGCCCTGGGCTGTTTCCACTACAACGCCTGGCCCGCTCCCTGTCCAGTGCCAGCCGCGCGATGGACCCCCGCATGGTGGTCACCGACCTGTCACCCGGCAATCCGCAGCTGCGCCGGCAGATTGCCCTGCGCTACATGGTCGGCGGGCTGATGCTGCCCATGGAAGAACTGCTGATCACCAACGGTGCCCTGGAAGCCTTGAACCTGTGCCTGCAGGCCGTGACCGAACCCGGCGACCTCGTGGCCATCGAGGCCCCGGCGTTCTACGCCTGCCTGCAAGTCCTCGAACGGCTCAAGCTCAAGGCAGTGGAAATCCCCGTGCACCCCCGCGAAGGCATGGACCTCGGCGTGCTGGCCCAGACACTGGACAAGCACCCGGTCAAGGCCGTGTGGTGCATGACCAACTTTCAGAACCCGGTAGGCGCGAGTATGCCGGAGGACAACAAGCGGCAACTGGTGGAACTGTTGCGCCATCACCAGGTGCCGCTGATCGAAGACGATGTCTACGCAGAGCTGTACTACGCCCAGCAGGCGCCCAAGCCTGCCAAGGCATTCGATACAGAAGGCCTGGTGATGCACTGCGGATCGTTTTCCAAGAGCCTTGCGCCAGGCTACCGCGTAGGCTGGGTCGCCGCTGGGCGTTTCGCGCAGAAAGTCGAACGTCTCAAGCTGATGACCTCGTTATGCGCCTCGATGCCCGCCCAGGCCGCGATCGCCGACTACCTCCAGCACGGCGGTTACGACCGGCACCTGCGCAAGCTGCGCTATGCCCTTGAAGGACAACAGGCAGCGATGCTCGCCGCCATAGACCGCCATTTCCCGGCGCAGACCCGCGTCAGCCAGCCCTCGGGTGGCTACTTCCTGTGGCTGGAGCTGCCCGAGCACATCGATTCGCTCAAGCTGTTCCAGATGGCATTGGCCCAAGGCATCAGCATCGCCCCCGGCCCCATCTTTTCGCCTACCCGGCGCTTTGGCAACTGCATCCGCCTCAACTACGGCACCCCCTGGAGCGACGGCTTCGAGAACGCCATGCGCACCCTGGGGCAGATAGTGCATTCATCCTGAGCCGCTAGTGTCCCGCCGAAGCCGGCCCCGCCTTGGCCGTAAACGGCGGCTTCGCAAACCACACCAGTACGATCAACCCCGCGAACACCCAGGTCATCAGCGTAAAGTAATCCACTGTCGACATCATGTAAGCCTGCCCGTTGACGATCTGCTCAAGCTGCGCATAGCTCTGCGGATTAGCCCCGCCGAGCTGCTCCAGCGTGTGCCGCGTAGCCGGGTCGAACTCACTGATGTGCTCGCTGAGATAAGCGTGGTGCTGGTCCGCGCGGCGGATCCAGATCCAGGTCGTCAGCGATGCCGCGAAACTGCCGCCCAGCGTACGCAGGAACGTGGCCAGGCCCGAGCCATCGGCGATTTGCTGGGGCGGCAGGTCCGACAACAGGATGCTCAGCGTCGGCATGAAGAACAGCGCCACCCCGATCCCCATGAACAGCTGCACCAGAGCAATATGCTGGAAGTCCACCTCGCTGGTGAAGCCCGCACGCATGTAGCAACTGGTACCGATGGCCAGAAACGCCAGGCCCGCCAGCAATCGCAGGTCGACGCGATGGGCGTACTTGCCGACAAAGGGAGACATCAGTACCGGCAGCAGCCCGATCGGCGCCACCGCCAGGCCGGCCCAGGTCGCGGTGTAGCCCATCTGCGTCTGCAGCCACTGTGGCAGGATCAGGTTGATCCCGAAAAAGCCCGCATACCCACCGACCAACACCAGCGTGCCGATACGGAAGTTGCGGTATGCGAACAGCCGCAGGTTCACCACCGGATGCTTGTCGGTCAATTCCCAGATCACGAAGATGGCCAGGAACACTACCGATATCAGGCTGCCGCCAATGATGAACGACGACTCGAACCAATCCAGGTCATTACCCTTGTCGAGCACCACCTGGAGCGCACCGACGCCAACGATCAGGCTCACCAGGCCAACATAGTCCATTGGTTGGCGGCTGGTGGTGACTGGCCGCTCGCGCATCTGCTGGCGCACCACGGCGGCGGCGAAGAGGCCAATCGGCACATTGATGAAGAAAATCCAAGGCCAGCTGTAGCTGTCGGTGATCCAGCCGCCGAGTATCGGCCCGGCAATCGGCGCCACCACCGTGACCATGGCCAGCAACGCCAGGGCCATGCCCCGCTTGGCAGGGGGATAGACCGCAATCAGCAGCGTCTGCGTCATCGGGTACAGCGGCCCGGCGACCACGCCCTGCAGGATTCGAAAGCCCACCAGTTCCGGCATCGACTGGGCGATGCCGCACAGGAACGAGGCCATCACGAACAGCAGCGTGGCCCAGATGAACAGTTTCACCTCACCGAAACGCCGGCTCAACCAGCCGGTCAGCGGCAAGGCGATGGCGTTGCTCACGGCAAACGAGGTAATGACCCAGGTGCCCTGCTCGTAGCTGACCCCCAGGTTGCCGGAAATGGTCGGCAAGGCAACGTTGGCGATGGTGGTGTCAAGCACCTGCATGAACGTCGCCAGTGACAGGCCGATGGTCGTCAGCAGCAGGCTCGGCGGGGTGAACTGGGCTTTGTCGGTCATCGCTGCGCCGTCTTGCCGGAGCCCGCGCTGTTGTCGTGGATCAGCCGGGTGATCATGGCATCTGCTTCGACCAGCTGGGCATCGAATACTGGCGTGGAGAACGACGGTTGATTGCGCGGCTGCTGGGCCAGGGCCGGGCCGCTCTGGTCATGCAGGTCTACCTCGACCACGGTCGACAGGCCGATCCGCAGCGGGTGCTCGGCCAGCTGGCGCGGGTCGAGATGAATACGTACAGGCACACGCTGGACGATCTTGATCCAGTTGCCGGTGGCGTTCTGCGCAGGCAACAGGGCAAAGGCGCTGCCGGTACCGGCGCCAAGGCTATCGACGGTGCCGCTGTATTCCACGTCACTGCCGTAGAGGTCGGCGACCACGTGCACGGGCTGGCCGATGCGCATGTCGCGCAGCTGGGTTTCCTTGAAGTTGGCGTCGATCCACACCTGTTCCAGCGGGATCACCGCCATGGTCGCGGTGCCCGGTTGCAGCCGCTGGCCCAGTTGCACGGTACGCTTGGCCACATAGCCGGTGACGGGTGCCACCAAGGTAGTGCGCGCATGGTCGAGGTAGGCCTGGCGCAGGTCGGCAGCGGCGGCCATGACCTCGGGATGGGATGACACCACCGTGTCATCGACCAGCGCGGTGCTGGTGTTGAGCTGCTGGCGCGCGTTGTCCAGGCCGCTCTGCGCCGAGGTCAGGTCGTCGCGTGAGTGGGACAGCTCTTCGGCGGCGATCGCCCCGCTGTCGGCCAGCACCTTGCGCCGGTTGTAGTTCTCTCGAGCTTTCTTCAGTTCGGCCTGCCGCGCCTGCATCTGCGCCTTCAAAGCGTCGACATTGCTGTACAGGCCGCGGACTTCGCGCACGGTGCGGGCCAATTTGGCCTGGGCCGATTGCAGCGCGACTTCGCTGTCGCTGGGATCGAACTGCAGCAGCACCTGGCCTGCGTGCACCAGGTCACCGTCGTCGGCGCCGATGCTGACAACCGTACCGGTCACCAGCGGCGTGATCTCGACGACGTTGCCGCTGACGTAGGCATCATCGGTGCTCTGGTGCCAGCGCCCCACCAGGCTGTACCACGCCCAGGTGGCGGCGCCCGCCACGAGCAGCAACAACAGCAGGCCGAACAGCCAGGCCTTGCGCTTGCGAGAACCAGCGGGCGCCGGGGCGGTGGATGAAGGGTCCGGGGAAGTGGCCATGAGAGTACCTTGGGATAACGGAATAGGAAATCAACGATCGCCGAAACGGCGGATCGTCAGGGGGTCGCCCGCATCCAGCAGGACCTTGGCAAGCAGTGACTCGAGCGTGCGCAGCTCTTCAGGCTCGAGCACGCCCACCAGCTCGTTCATGGCCGAGGCGCCGATTTCAGGAAGCCGGTCGGCCAGGCGCTGGCCCTCGTCACTGAGGACAAGGCGCACCAGGCGGCGATCGTCCGGGCAGCGGCTGCGCTGGATCAGCCCCTTCTGCTCCAGGCGGTCGAGCATGCGGGTCATCGAACCGCTGTCCAGGCCCAGGTACCGGCACAGCTCCGCCGGGGTATCGACCTGGTACTGGGTAACGATGATCAGCACCTTGAACTGAGCCGCAGTGACTCCGTAGGGTTCAAGGTGCCAGTCGAGGATACGGTCCTTGAGCACCGCCGCGCGCCCGAGGAGCAAGCCGATCGCGCAGGTCTGAAAGTTTTGCGGCGTGAAGTGCGACATCGGATGCTGGAAAACCGTGGGCTAATTGTATGGAAATATTACTGCCTAGGCAGTGAATGTCAAATCCTTGATTAGTCAGCTAACGATCAAAGCGATAACCGAGGGATCCAATCCATTCAATTGCCTGGCTCCCCAGTAAACAATCTGTTTCCAGCTGATCAGATTCCGATGAAAAACTTACAACTGATAGTCATTCGCCATTACCCGGTTCTCCCGGCGGCCCTGCGGGAGGTAGAATGGGTGCAACCAGGAGATTCAATGAACCAAGACCGCCTCCCCGAAAGCGAAGACGATGCCATCACCGACGCCGCCGCGCATTGGTGCATGCGCTTGCATGCCGAAGACTGCTCCCCGGCTGATCGGCGTGCCTTTTCGCGATGGCTGGAGGCAGACCCCCGACACGCAGAGGAGCACGTGGCAATGCAGGAGATCTGGCAGACTGCCGATCTGCTGCCGCGGCCCGAAGCCTCGGCCCGGGAACCTTGCACTGCACAACGGTCATCGCGCACCCAGCGCTGGCGCCCCCTCGCCTCAGCAGCGGCGATCACCCTCCTCGCCCTTCCCGGGGTCGCGTGGGTAGGCTGGGAGCAAGGCTGGCTGCCCAACGGCTACGAGCATTTCGAGAGCCACGAGAACCGCCTGCAGGTGCAACTGGGCGACGGCAGCCAAGTCGAGCTGAACCTGGACAGCGAGCTGCGGTTCACCAACTACAAGGACACCCGCCGCGTGACGCTGGTCAAGGGAGAGGCCTTCTTCAAGGTTGTCCACGACAGCAGTCATCCCTTCATCGTGCACGCAGGCCACGGCGAGACCCGGGTAACGGGGACTCAGTTCAACGTCTGGAAGTATGAGGATCAGGTCAAGGTGACCCTGGTGGAAGGCTCGGTGCTGGTAAGCGTCGATGCCAGCGAAGGCGGTTATCGTCTTGGGCCCGGCATGCAGGCCAGCTACAGGGTCGGTGACTTCGAGCCGCAGATGGCCCAGAGCAACGACTACGCCAACAGCCTGGCATGGCGCACCGGCAAGCTCATTCTCGACAACCTGAGCCTTGACCAGGCGCTGCCCCTGATCAACCGCTACCTGGACAAGCCGCTGATGCTGGCCGATGCCAGCACGGGCAGCATCCGCATCAGCGGCATCTACAACACAGGCGAAGTGCATCATCTGGTCAGCACCCTGCCCAAGGTGCTTCCGGTCTACCTCACCCGCAACAAGGACGGCAGCACCGTCCTCAACCGCATTTCACCGCCGCCGGCCCGGGGCTGATCCCGCTGCGCTAGAGCATCATGGCGGCGAGCCAACCGAAGGCCAGCAGCGGCAAGTTGTAGTGGATGAAGGTCGGCACCACGGTGTCCCAGATGTGGTGGTGCTGGCCGTCGACGTTCAGGCCCGATGTCGGACCCAGCGTCGAGTCAGAGGCCGGCGAGCCTGCGTCGCCCAGTGCGCCCGCGGTCCCGACGATGCACACCGTGGCCAGCGGGTCGAAACCCAACTGCACGCACAGCGGCACAAATATCGCCGCCAGGATCGGCACCGTGGAAAAGGACGAGCCGATACCCATGGTCACCAGCAAGCCTACCAGCAGCATGAGCAAGGCGCCGATGCCCTTGCTGTGATCGATCCACTGCGCCGACGTCTCGACCAGGCTTTTTACCTCACCGGTTGCCTTCATCACATCAGCGAAACCCGAGGCCGCGATCATGATGAAACCGATCATGGCCATCATCTTCATCCCCTCGGTGAACAGGTCGTCGGTGTCCTTCCAGCGCACGATGCCTGACAGCGAGAAGATCAGGAAACCGGCCATGGCGCCGATGATCATCGAATCCAGCAGCAGCTGGATGATGAAGGCCGCGGCAACTGCCAGACCCGCTACCATCAGGGTGAGCGGGTTGTACTGGATGGCCACTTGCTCGACCTGTTCAATGCGTTCAAGGTCGTAGACGCGCTTCTTGCGGTAGCTCACGAACACTGCGATGAGCAATCCCAGCAGCATGCCGGCCGCTGGAAGCGCCATGGCGTGGGTGACGTTGACACCGCTGATATCGACCCCGGCGCGGGCAACGTTGGCCAACAGGATCTGGTTGAGGAAGATGTTGCCAAAGCCCACCGGCAGGAAGATATACGGCGTGATCAGACCGAACGTGATCACGCAGGCCACCAGGCGCCGGTCGATCTGCAGGCGAGTCAGCACGTACAGCAACGGCGGCACCAGCAGCGGAATGAAAGCGATATGGATCGGCAGGACATTCTGCGAACACACCGCCACCACCAGCATCAGGCCGATCAGCAGCCACTTGAGCTTGCCGCCGTTGGCATGGTCCCGGCGATCGACCATGCTCAGCGCGCGGTCGGCCAAGGCGTGCGCCATGCCCGACTTGGCGATGGCCACAGCGAAAGCGCCGAGCAAGGCATACGACAGCGCCACAGTGGCGCCGCCGCCCAGGCCGCCATTGAACGCCTTGAGCGTACCTTCGATTCCCAGGCCACCGACCAGTCCGCCCACCAGGGCGCCGATGATCAAGGCGATGACCACATGCACGCGGGACAGACTCAATATCAGCATGATGCCGACCGCGGCAATGACTGCGTTCATGGTGTGCGTTACCTCTAGAAACCAGACAAAAAGCGAGCGTTCCGGCGACTGGTTGCCCATGGGCAGAGGCCGGACGAAAGGAATGTTTTTATGAAGGGCGCACACTTTGAAGCAGACCCGCCAGCTTGTCAAAGCCCCGGACTCTGCCAACAGACATTGATAGGTAACGTTTTTTTTGCATTTCAATCGATCGTTTGAATAAAGAAAACCGTGCTCGTGCCGATACAGCGGTTACCCACAGACTCACCGCCTCAAGGGAATCGCTCATGTCGCCGAGACAACTTTCCATCCAATGGAAGATCACCCTGCTTGCAGGCCTGTGCCTGGCCAGCATCGTCACCCTGCTCGTGGGGTTGTCGTTGTACCGCATGGACCACAGTTCCGACCTGGTCAAGGCCAGCAGCATGCAGATGCTGACCGAGGCGGCCCAGGGGCGCATCGAGTCACAAGGCGAGGTTCAGGTACTGAACATCCGCCGCCAGTTCATGGACGCCTACCAGTACGGCGCCGGCTTCTCCCGCCAGGTGCTGTTCTTGCGCGAGCAGGCTGAAAAGCGTTTTCTCGATGCTTTCGACCTGCGCGAGGACATGACCCGCCAGGTGCGCGCGGCGCTGCAGGCCAACCCCGACCTGCTGGGATTGTCACTGGTCTTCGAGCCCAATGCGCTGGACAACAAGGACAGTCTGTTCGCCGATCAGGCCGAGCTTGGCAGCAACGAAAAAGGCCGCTTCGCCCTGTACTGGTCACAGCCAACCCCTGGTCAGCTCAAATCGATGGCCCTACCCGAACGCGACATCCTCGACACCACGGCAGGTCCCAGTGGCGAGCCGGCCAATACCTGGTCGGTGTGCCCGCGTACTACGCGCAAGGTCTGCGTGATCGAGCCCTACTTCTACAAGATCGACGGCCAGCAGGTGCTGATGACCAGCGTGGCCTTCCCGCTGATGGTCGATGGCAACGTCATCGCCACCCTGTCGATCGACATCAATCTCAACAGCCTGCAGACCCTGAGCGAGGATGCCAGCCGCGATCTGTATGGCGGCCAGACGCGCGTCGGCATTCTGAGCCCCGTAGGGCTGCTGGCCGGTTACAGCGCCGATGCCAGCAAGCTGGCCCAGCGCTACGATCAGGTCGACCCGGCCAAGGGTGCCGAACTGATGGGCCTGCTCGCTGACAGCACGTCGATGCATGTGCTGCACCACGAGCAGCGCCTCAAGGTGCTCGCCTCCTTCGCTCCGGTCCCCGGTTCCAAGCCATGGGGCGTGTTGCTGGACGTGCCCGAAAGCGCCCTGACCGGCCCTGCCGAAACACTCAAGCAGGAGCTCGATCAGCTCAATTCCAGCGGCACCCTGATGCAGCTCGGCCTTGGCCTGCTGACTGCAGTGATCGGCTTGCTGCTGGTGTGGCTGATGGCCCGCGGCGTCACCCGGCCGATCCTGGGCGTGGCGGCCATGCTCAAGGATATCGCCAGTGGCGAGGGTGACCTTACCCGTCGCCTGAACTACGACAAGCGTGATGAACTGGGAGAGCTGGCGGGCTGGTTCAACCGCTTCCTCGACAAGCTGCAGCCGACCATCGCCGAGGTCAAGCGCTCGGTCCAGGCCGCGCGCGATACGGCCGATCAGTCCTCGGCCATTGCCGCACAGACCAGCGCCGGGATGGAGCAGCAGTATCGCCAGGTCGACCAGGTGGCCACCGCCTCCCACGAAATGAGCGCCACTGCCCAGGACGTCGCCCGCAGCGCCGCACAAGCGGCCCAGGCCGCGCGGGAGGCCGACCAGGCCACCCGTGAAGGCCTGTCGGTCATCGACCATACCACCAGCAGCATCGACACCCTGGCCGCCGACATGAGCAGCGCCATGGCCCAGGTAGAAGGCCTTGCGCAGAATAGCGAGAAGATCGGCTCGGTGCTTGAAGTGATCCGCTCGATCGCCGAGCAGACCAACCTGCTGGCCCTCAATGCCGCCATCGAAGCCGCGCGTGCCGGTGAGGCTGGACGTGGCTTTGCCGTGGTCGCTGACGAGGTACGCAACCTCGCCCGGCGTACCCAGGAATCGGTCGAGGAGACCCGCCAGGTCATCGAACAGCTGCAGGCTGGCACCCGCGAGGTGGTGGGCGCGATGGACAGCAGCCATCGACAGGCACAAGGCAGCGTCGGCCAGGTCGGCCAGGCGGTTACCGCCTTGCAGAAGATCGGTCAGGCGGTGACGGTCATCAACGACATGAACCTGCAGATCGCCAGTGCCGCCGAAGAGCAGAGCGCGGTGGCCGAAGAGATCAACAGCAACGTCGCCACCATCCGCGACGTCACCGAGTCGCTGTCCGGCCAGGCCAACGAATCGGCGCGGGTCAGCCAGTCGCTCAACAGCCTTGCGAACCAGCAGCAGGGCTTGATGGACCAGTTCAGGGTCTGACCCTGCTGGCATCGGCGGCCCTCGTCTACACTTGCCGGACTTGTGCACCGGCAATCTAGACGAGGCCTCCGATGAAGCGACTTACAGCTCTTCTGGCTGCACTGATCCTCAGCTTCGCCGGCGGCGCCACGGCCGCAGACGCACGCGCACCGATCCACTTCGGTGCGATCGCCTGGGAAAGCGGTGCGCTGACCACCGAAATCCTGCGGCTGATCGTCGAAAAGGGCTACGGCTATCCTACCGACACGCTTCCCGGCAGTACGGTCAGCATGGAGGTCGCCCTCGCGCGCAACGACCTGCAGGTGATCGCCGAAGAATGGGCAGGCCGTAGCCCGGCCTGGGTCAAGGCTGAGCAGGCGGGCCAGGTCTTCAGTCTTGGCGACACGGTGAAAAACGCCGAGGAAGGCTGGTGGGTGCCCGCCTACGTGATCAAGGGCGACCCCAAGCGCAACCTCAAGGCACTCGCTCCAGACCTGCGCACTGTCGACGACCTCAAGCGCTATCCCAAGGTGTTCAGCGACCCCGAGTCGCCTGACAAGGGCCGCTTTCTGAACAGCCCCAGCGGCTGGACCTCCGAGACGGTCAACAGCCAGAAGCTCAAGGCCTATGGCCTTGACCAGCAATACGTGAACTTTCGCAGCGGCTCGGGCGCGGCCCTGGATGCCGAGATCAATTCGGCGATCCGCCGTGGCCAGCCTGTGCTCTTCTATTACTGGAGCCCGACCCCTTTGATGGGCCGCTTCGAGCTGGTGCGCCTGGAGGAACCGCCCTTCGACCCAGGCGCATGGGCCACCCTGACAGACGCAAAGAACCCCACGCCCCGCGGCAGCAGTTCCCTGCCGGCCAAACTCTCGATCGGTGTGTCGGCTGCGTTCCGTGAACAGTACCCCGAGCTGGTGGACACCTTCAGCAAGGTCGACCTGCCCATCGATACGCTCAACAAGGCGCTGGCACGCATGAGCGAAACCCGCCAGCCACCCCATGAGGCGGCGCTGGCCTTCCTGCGCGACAACCCGGCAATCTGGAAAGCCTGGATGCCTGGCGAGGTTGCCAGCAAGATCGAGGCCGGCCTGTGAGCGGCGGTTTTCCTGAAGCGCTGCAGTTCTCGTTCGCCGAACGCGTCAATCGCCTGGTCGACTGGCTGGTGCTCAATTACGGCGATCACCTGCGCAGTGTCTCGGACAGCCTCCTGCAATTGCTGGTAGGCCTGGAAAACCTGCTGCGCATGATGCCCTGGTGGCTGCTCCTGGCACTGGTCGGATTGCTCGCCTGGCACGCGTGCCGGAGCCTGCCCCGCGCATTGACGCTGACCGGCCTGCTGCTGCTGATCGGCATGCTGGGACTCTGGGACAAACTGCTGCAGACTCTCGCACTGGTCATGGTCAGCACCGGCTTGTGCGTGCTGGTCGGAGTGCCGCTGGGGGTGCTGCTCGCCAGCAGGCCGCTGGCCCGGCGCCTGATCATGCCAGTGCTCGACGTGATGCAGACGCTGCCCGCCTTCGTCTACCTCATCCCCGTACTGATGCTGTTCGGCCTGGGCAAGGTCCCGGCGGTATTCGCCACGCTGATCTACGCCCTCCCCCCGCTGGTGCGCCTGACCGAACTGGGCATGCGCCAGATCGATGCTTCCCTTCTGCGCGCCGCCGGCAGCCTGGGCGCCAACCGCTGGCAACGCCTGCGCAGCATCGCCCTGCCCTTGGCACTGCCAAGCATCATGGCGGGCCTGAACCAGTCAGTGATGATGGCCTTGTCGATGGTCGTCGTAGCGTCGATGATCGGTGCCCGGGGGCTGGGCGAAGACGTCTTGGCCGGCATCCAGACCCTCAACGTTGGCCAGGGGGTGGAAGCGGGCCTGGCCATCGTCGCCCTGGCCATGGTCATCGACCGCATCAGCCAGGCCTATGGCCAGCGCGAACGACCTTGAACCCGCCGCGCCGACGGCCGCACCCTGCTAGAAATCAAGGGTCCCCGAGAACTTGACCAGCCGTGGATCACCCTGGGTAAGGTAGCCGCCATTGGCTGACGCCCAATAGTTCTTGTCGCTGACGTTCTCCACGTTCATCCGCAGGGTGACGGCCTTTTCCTGCACCTTGAAACGATAACGCGCGCCGATGTCGAAACGATTCCAGGTGGGCAGGCTCAGCGTATTGGCAGGATCGGCATACTGCCCACCGGTACGCAGCATGCGCGCATTGAGCGCAAGGCCCTCAAGCCCGGGCACATCCCAGTCGACGCTGGCATTGAGCTGGAAGGTCGGCACGCCGACCGCATGGTTGCCATCGTTGGCGCCGTCCTGGGTATTCTCGAGCTCGGTGTCCATGCGCGTACCACCAGCGATCAGGCGCAGGCCGGGGATCGGTTCGCCAAAGACGCTCAGCTCCACTCCGCGATTGACCTGCTCGCCATCCTGGACGAACACTCCGTTCTGGTTGTAACCATCGGTGGGCCGCTCGATGCGGAACACTGCAAGGCTGGCGCCGTAGGTTTCGCGGTCAAGCTTGATCCCGGCCTCGACCTGCTTGGTCTCCGCCGGCGGGAATATCTCACCCACGTTGACCACATCACCCGAGGCGGTGGCACCCTGGGCCAGGCCCTCGATGCGATTGACGTACAGCGACACCGATGGCGTGGGCTTCCACACAATGCCGTAGACCGGGGTCGTCACCGCCTCGTCATAGAACGCCGTGCGCCCGGCATCAGGTCCCTCCCCGTCATAGGCGTACCCCTCCACTCGCAATTGCTGGCGTCGAACACCGGCGGTCAGCAACAGGGTGTCATCGAACAGGCCGACGGTGTCGGAGATGGCGAGGCTGCGGTTGCGGGTCTTGCCCGTCACGCCGGGATCACCCAGCTTGCCGCCGGTGAAGGTGGCCGTGGTCGGCTTGGGCAATGGATCGGTGTTGTAGATATTGGTGTCGGCACTGTCGTAGAAGACAAAGGCGTTTTCCTGCTGGGCCCAGATACTCGCGCCGCCGATATTCAGCTGATGGCTCACCGGGCCAGTCCAGAAACGGCCATTGATTCCTCCCATGACAGTGGTGCTGTCTTCGTTGTGCGGGATCAGCGAGCCGCCGATGCTGGCGGCGCCGCTGGCGGCATCGGTCAGCACAGGGGTTCCGTAGAAGCCGGTTTCGCGGGTGTGCTTGGCACCACCGGCCAGATAGGCGCTCCAGTCATCGTTGAAGTCCCAGTCGCCGCGCAGCATGCCGAAGGTGTCCTCGGTTTCGGTATGCGTCCAGTCCTGGCCATAGTTGTGATCGGCGTCCGGCGCCCGCGGGATGTGCGTGACACCGGGCCCAAGGCGCACCGAGTTGCGCAGGAAGTTGACCCGTTGCTTCTGGTAGCCGAAGTCGGCGGATACGCGGAAGTCGTCGCCACGGTAGTCCAGTCCTGCGATGAACAACTTGCTGCGGTGGTGCTGGTCTTCGATGCCTGTCTCCCCTTCGCGCTGGGACAGGTTCAGGCGCGCGCCAAAGCGGTTTTCCGGGCCGAAGCGCTGGCCGATGTCCAGATGTTCGCCCAAGCGGCCATCGGTGCTGATGTCCTGGGTATAGCGCCGGGTAGGCGTGTCGCCAGCCCGCTTGGGCTGAAGATTGACGTTGCCGCCAAGGCCGCTGCCGGTGGGGCTGGCACCGTTGATGAAGGCATTGGGCCCCTTCAACACCTCGACACGCTCCACCGCATCGGTGGAAATCATCTGCCGGGGCAGCACGCCATACAGCCCGTTGAACGACACATCGTCGCCGCTCAGCGGCAGGCCACGTATGACAAAGACCTGGGACTGGTTGGCGAAGCCGAAGGACTGGCGCACCGAGGGATCATTGAGCAGGACATCGCCGATGTCCTCCGCCTGCTGGTCCTCTATCAGCTGCGAGGTGTAGCTGGTCATGGTGAACGGCACATCCATCATGTCCTGGTTGCCCAGCACGCCCATCTGGCCGCCGCGGGCCACCTGGCCACCGGCGAACGGTTCGGGCAACTCGCCACGCGGTGCGCCGAGGGCGTCGGCACTGACCGAGGTGGCGCCGAGTTCGATGGCGCCATCGGCTGCGGGTGCGGCGACGCTGACGGAACAGCACAGGGCAAGCAAGGTCGGATGTATAGGACGGAATCGTGACATGGAAGGCTCCCGAGGATTGATGGAGGGCCTTCATGGCAATGAGAGTGCTTCCCAACGATGCTTGAGGCTAGCAGACGCTAGTGGAAACAATTACCAATCCGATGCACTTTTTCGTTTACCGTGGGTCTACCCCCTCTTGTGACGCTTGCGATCCAATGCCCTGGGCCGATGTTCCGATCGACCGGGCGCAGTGAGACGCGCTTGTGTAGGATGGGCACGGCATATCGAGGCCGCTGCCAGCCATAGGGAGAGTTAAATGCGCGTCCTGTCATCCGTTGTCTGCCTTGCCACCTTGTCGCTGGGCCTGGCTTGCCCTGCCAGCGCCTTGGCAGGTGAAGAGGCGCAACTGATCGATTCGATCAACGCCTTTCGCAGTCAGGCTCGGCCCTGTGGGGGGGAGGCATCGCTGGAGCTTCCGCCGCTCAACAGCGACACTCGCCTGGCGCTGTCGCCGGAGGGTACCCGCGACCTGCAGCAGGCAATGACCCGGGCGGCCTATCCGATGGTCAACGTGCAGGCGATCAGCCTGTCCGGCCCGCGCGATGCACGTTCGGCCATGAGCGCCATCCGGGAAAGCTTCTGCCAGGTGGTGCTCGACCCCCAGTTCGTCGATATCGGCGTCAGCCAGGAGGGCCGTGACTGGCGTATCGTGCTTGCCCGGCCACTGCTCAGCGCCCGCCTGGGCGACTGGCAGGCCGAGGGCCAGAAGCTGCTGCAAGAGGTCAACGCCGCCCGCGCACAGCCGCGCCAGTGTGGCGGCCAGCCGTTTGCCGCCGCAGGCGCGCTGGGCTGGAACACCACCCTTGCGGGTGTGGCCGCCAACCATACCCGCTCGATGGCCAACCATAATTATTTCGACCATATCGACCGTGATGGCCGCACCCCTGGCGACCGCGCCGAACTGGCGGGCTACGCCTATCAGCAGGTCGGCGAAACCATCGCCGCCGGACGCGATACTCCCCGCAAGGTGGTTGATGGCTGGCTGGCCAGCTCCGGCCATTGCGCCACCCTGATGAACCCCGACTTCCGCGACCTGGGTGCTGCCTATGCCACCGATCCCAAGAGCGACGCCGGAATCTACTGGACCGCACTGTTCGGCGCCCCCTGAGCCTCGCGGTGGCGGGGCGGCCTGTCCCCCTGACGGCGTGGCGCTGGCGTTGACGCGCTCAGTACTGCAGCACGGTCCGGAAACATTCTGATTCGTCCCAGCTACGTGTCTCCGCGACCCATCCTTGAAATTGCGGAACGATCCTACAAGCCGCAGTGGCGCTCATGAACTGCCCGGACTTACGTGGCGACGCGATAGTGGAAGGCCTTCCCGCAACCCGAGGCCTGCTGCATGCCGCTTATCGAACACGCCCCCTCGTCCCTCCCCAGCCGTACCTCGCATCCGTTGATAGCATCCGCCCTTGGCCTTGCCGTCACTGCCGCGCCCATGGGCAGCCTGGCGGGCGACCTCCACCCGCCCATCCTGGAGCTGGACAACCTCAACATCGATGCCGAGCACTCTGGCAGCTACCGCACGGACCGCTCGGCGTCGACAAAGTACGCGGTTCCACTGCTCGACACTCCACAGACCATCACGGTGGTTCCTGGCCAGGTCATCCAGGAGCAGCAGGCATTGGGCCTGCGACAGGTGCTGGCCAATGTTTCGGGCATCACCTTCAACGCCGGCGAGGGCGGTGGCGGCTCGGGGGACAACATCAACATCCGGGGCTTCTCGGCCAACAGCAACATCCAGGTGGATGGGTTGCGCGACAGCACCCAGACCACCCGCTCCGACACGTTCAATATCGACCAGGTGGAGGTCATCAAAGGCCCCAACTCGGTATTCGGTGGCGCCGGCACCACCGGTGGGACGATCAACATCATTACCAAGCAGCCGCAACAGCACGCGTTCACCCACCTGGGCGGTGGCATCGGCACTGAGCAATACCGACGGCTGACCCTGGATACCAACCAGCCGCTGGAAGGCATCGGCCATGACAGCGCGATGCGCCTCAATCTCATGGCTCATCGCAATGACGTTCCGGGACGCGCGCAGGTCGAGCGTGGGCGCTGGGGCATTGCGCCAGCGCTGCGCCTGGGCCTGGACGAGTCCACGAGCCTGACCCTGACCGCGTTACACCTGGAAGACGACAATCTGCCCGACTACGGTGTCCCGGCCCTGGACGGCAAGAAACTGGACGGCGTCGACCGGCACGCCTACTTCGGCTGGAAAAACCTCGACAAGGAACGGATCCGGCAGAGCGCCCTGACGGCGGACTTCGAGCACGCGTTCAATGATGAGTTGCGCGTGCAGAACCTCACCCGCTACAGCCACACCGACCGTGACACCACGGTCTCGGCCTCCCACGTCAAAACCGAGGGCGTCTCCGCAGGCCGGTATTTGCCTGCCGGCCCTCAGGCCTACGGCCGCGATGCCGTCACGACACTGTGGATCAACCAGACGAACCTGACCGGCCAGCTGGATCTGGCCGGCATGCGCCATGACTTCGTCACAGGGGTTGAAGTCTCCCGAGAGACCCTGAACCTGGGTACCTACGACCATGGCCTGGGACGCGATTCGTATCCGGCCGATGGCTACGACCTCGGCAATCCGCCGGGGTACTGGTCGGGGCCGATCGCCAAGACCCGCAGCAGCCAGGCGCAGGCCGCGCTGACCAATCAGGCACTGTTTGTCTTCGACACCCTCGCGGTGCATGAGCAGTGGGACCTGAACCTGGGCCTGCGCTACGACAGTTTCAAGGGCGAAGTCGACAGCGCTGCCGTCGGCAAGTCAGCCTCGGGCTTCGAGTCAAGCGACAATGTGCTCAGCGGCCGAGCGGGCCTGATGTACAAGCCGTCCGAGAACGGCCGCATCTATATTGCCTGGGGTACCGCCTTCAATCCCTCCGCCGAGGGACTGGTGGGTTCCGGGCGAGGCCTCACCGCCGAGACCGAAGGCCTGTCGCCGGAAAAGAACCAGACCTGGGAGCTGGGCACCAAGTGGGTGCTGCTGGACAACCACCTCGACCTCGACGCGGCGCTGTTCCGGGTCGAGAAGCGCAATGCCCGCGAGAACATGGCCGATGGGTCCACCCAGCTGGCGGGGACGCAACGGGTACAGGGCCTGGAAGTCGGTGTGACCGGCCATATCAGCGACCAATGGGCGGTGTTCGCCAACTATACCTTCCTTGACAGCGAGACCCTCAAGGCCGCCGACACCCCAGCGGGTATCGCCCGTGAGGGCCAGGCACTGGGCAACACTCCACGGCACTCGATGAACCTGTGGTCCACCTATGCGCTGCCGGCGGGCTGGACCCTGGGCTACGGCGCGCGCCATGTGGGCGAACGCAACGTCACCTCAAGTACCACGGCCAAACTGGATGCCTACTGGGTGCACAACGCCATGGCTGCCTATCGGGTGAACGACAAAATGGACCTGCAGCTCAACATCAACAACCTGTTCGACAAGGCCTACGTAGAGCGGGTGCGCCAGCAGAGCGGTTCCACGTCGCGCTCCTCCGCGATCGAGTATGGCGATGCGCGGTCGGCGATCGTTTCCGCCTCCTATCGTTTCTGATCCGGCATGCCCTGTCGCACCGCGCCAGGGCGCAGCCCCCTGATGATCTATGCTTCAAGGTCCGGCCAGTGTCCAATTGTCGCAGCGACAACCGGTCTCAGTTTAATTATGTACTAACTTGTTAATTAGCTTGCTAAGGGTATAAACTTCGCCTATTCAACAGCGAGACTTTTTGGCATGAAGCAAGTACAGCGCGCCTCTGGCGCCACCTCTTTGATCCTGGTCGGCCTGGGCGTCATCATCGCCTTGCTCGGTCTTGCCCTGGCGGCCGGCGGCATCAAGCTCGCCGGTCTCGGGGGCTCGTGGTACTTCCTGATCGGCGGCGTGGTCATGGCCATAGCCGGTATCCTTGTTGCCCTGCGCAAGACGGCGGGTGCCTGGCTCTTCGCGGCGTTCCTGGTCGGTACCGCCGTGTGGGCAGTGGCCGATGTGGGCCTGGTGTTCTGGCCGCTGTTCTCGCGCATCTTCATGTTCGGCGCGATCGGCATGGTGGTGGCGCTGGTCTATCCCATGCTGTCGCGCGCCAATGGTGGCGCGCCGGGCCGCGCTGCCTACGGCGTGGCGGGTGTGATGGCGGTGGCGCTGGTGATCGCGGCGGGCAACATGTTTGTCGCCCACCCCACCGTCGCCCCGACCGGCACCGGCCCAGGCCTGACCCCCGTGGAGCCTGAGCAGGCGCAGAAGAACTGGGCCCACTACGGCAACACCGAGGGTGGCAGCCGCTTCGCAGCGCTGGACCAGATCAACCGCGATAACGTCGACAAGCTCAAGGTCGCCTGGACCTACCACACCGGTGACATCGCCGAGAGCGATGGCAATGGCGCCGAAGACCAGTTGACCCCGCTGCAGATCGGCAACAAGGTGTTCATCTGCACCCCGCACAACAACCTGATCGCCCTCGATGCCGACACTGGCAAGGAGCTCTGGAAAAACACGATCAACGCCAAGGCCGCTGTCTGGCAGCGTTGCCGGGGCATGGCCTACTTCGATGCCGCTGCGCCACTGGCCCAGCCGTCGCAACCCAACAGCTCGCAGGTGACCGCAGCGGTGGTACCTGCCGGTGCCAACTGCCAGCGCCGCCTGCTGACCAACACCATCGACGCCCGCCTGATCGCGGTCGACGCCGACACCGGCGAGTTCTGCCAAGGCTTCGGCAGCAACGGCCAGGTCGACCTGAAAGCCGGCCTGGGCAATGTGCCCGATGCCTATTACCAGCTGTCCTCCGCACCGCTGATGGCGGGTACCACCGTGGTAGTCGGCGGCCGCGTGGCCGATAACGTCCAGACGGACATGCCCGGCGGCGTGATCCGCGGCTTTGACGTGATCACCGGCGCCATGCGCTGGGCCTTCGATCCGGGCAACCCGCAAGACCGAAATGCTCCGGCCGATGGCAGCACCTATGTGCGCAGCACGCCAAACAGCTGGGCGCCGATGTCCTACGATCCAGCGATGAACACCGTGTTCCTGCCGATGGGCAGCTCCTCCACCGACATCTACGGCGTCGAACGCACCCGCCTCGACCACACCTATGGTGCCTCGGTGCTGGCGCTGGATGCGACCAGCGGTGAAGAAAAGTGGGTCTACCAGACCGTTCACAACGATCTGTGGGACTTCGACCTGCCGATGCAGCCGAGCCTCATCGACTTCACCAAGCCGGACGGCCAGACCGTGCCAGCGCTGGTCATCGGGACCAAGGCCGGGCAGATCTACGTGCTCGACCGTGCCACCGGCCAGCCGCTGACCAAGGTCGAGGACGTCAAGGTCAAGCCAGGCAATATCCCCAACGAGCCCTACTCGCCTACCCAGCCCAAGTCGGTCGGCATGCCGCAGGTCGGCGCGCAGACCCTGTCTGAATCCGACATGTGGGGCGCAACCCCGTACGACCAGCTGCTGTGCCGCATCGACTTCAAGCAGATGCGCTACGACGGCCTGTACACCGCGCCGGGCACCGACAAGTCGTTGAGCTTCCCGGGTTCGCTGGGCGGCATGAACTGGGGCAGCATTTCCACCGACCCGGTGCACGGCTTCATCTTCGTCAACGACATGCGCCTGGGACTGTGGATCCAGATGGTTCCCGCGCAGAAGAACGCCCAGGCGTCGTCCGGTGGTGAAGCACTGAACACCGGCATGGGCGCGGTACCGCTCAAAGGCACCCCGTACGCGGTAAACAAGAACCGCTTCCTGTCGGTCGCCGGTATTCCGTGCCAGGCACCGCCGTTCGGTACCCTGACCGCCATTGACATGAAGACCCAGAAAGTCGCCTGGCAAGTGCCGGTCGGCACTGTCGAAGACACCGGCCCGCTGGGTATCCGCATGCACCTGCCGATCAAGATCGGCCTGCCTACCCTGGGCGGCACCCTGTCGACCCAAGGCGGCCTGATCTTCATCGCCGGCACCCAGGACTTCTACCTGCGCGCCTTCAACAGCGGCAACGGCGAAGAAGTCTGGAAAGCCCGCCTGCCCGTTGGCAGCCAGGGTGGCCCAATGACCTACGTTTCGCCCAAGACCGGCAAGCAGTACGTCGTCATCACCGCGGGTGGCGCCCGCCAGTCCAGCGACCGTGGCGACTACGTCATGGCCTACGCCCTGCCGTAAGCCAGCGCACCCACCCCTTGCGGGTGGGTGCCGCGTTTGCGCGCGGTGCCCCAGGGCGCCGCGCTTTTATTTCCAACCCCCCGTTCGCGATTCCGTGGAAGTTTGCGCATGTCCTCCCCTATCCGTTTTTCCCCTGCCCGCCTCTTGCTGGCAGTCACCTGCAGCACAGCGCTGCCCGCCCTGGCCGACACCGGCTCGGACATCCTGACCCGCAACACCCTGACAGGTGACTGGGGCGGACTGCGCCATGAACTGGATGACGACGGCGTCCGTTTCACTGGCGACTACAGTGGTGAAACCGCCTACAACGCCCATGGCGGCATTCACCGTTCGGCTCGCTATTCGCAGAACATCAAGCTGGGCGTGCAGTTCGACCTGACCAAGCTGTACGGCCTGGAGAACGGCGGCAAGGTACAACTGACGATCAACGACCGGCGCGGCAACAGTGCCTCCGAAGACCTGGTTGGCAACCGCCTGCCCATCCAGGAAAACTACGGTGGCCTCTACACCCGCCTGACGGAGCTGAGCTACGAGCGCACCCTGTTCACCCCAGCGCTCAACGTCAAGCTTGGCTACATGGCGATGGGCAATGACATCGGCGTGCTCGACACCGGCATCCTGTGCAACTTCATGAACGCCGGCTTCTGCGGTCACCCGCTGAACATGTCGGGTGGCAGCGGCTGGACCAACTATCCGAATGCCCGCCTGGGCGTGCGCGTAAAATACGACTTCTCGCCCTCATGGCAACTGCGCGCCGCCGCTTTCAACGTCGACCCCGAAAGCAACGGCAACTCCAGCCGTGCCTGGCACCTGGGGCCCAAGCACACCACCGGCACGGTGGTACCCCTCGAACTGGTCTACAAACACCAGAGCGAGCTGCCTGGCGAGTACAAGCTGGGGTATTACTACGACAGCTCAGACGTCAAGCGCATTGGCAATGATGAGGAAGTGGCAGGGCGCGGTGGCCATTACTTCGTGTTCGACCAGGCTGTCTGGAACTCCGAATCCTCACCAGGCCGCACCCTGCACGCCTTCGGCCAGTACTCGGCAGCCAGCAGCGCGGCGTCCCCGTTCTCCAAGTGGTATGGCACCGGCGTGGTGCTCTACAAGCCATTTGCAGGCCGCCCGCGCGACACCGTGGCCCTGGGTTATGGCCGCGCCGTTCCCAACCCCCGCAGCCGGGATGTGCTGCAGGATGCAAGCCTGTCCCAAGGCGAAGCGTTCCCCAACCTGGACAGCGCCGAGCAACTTATCGAGCTGAGCTATGGGTATCAGGCGACGCCATGGCTGCTGCTGCGCCCGGACGTGCAGTACATCATCGAGCCGGGCGCGTTCTCGGGTGACAATATCGACAACGCACTGGTGCTGGGTCTTCAGGTCAGGGCGAGCTTCTGACCTGAAATTCTCCACGAACCTGCTCGTCAAGGCCTGACCTGCGCTACCATCGCAACAGCAGGCGCCCGCTGCTTCATCGCGGGCGCCAACCATTGTGGGGCGTTAGGGATAGACATGGCGAAATGGCTTGAAGGCGGCGGACTGATGGCTGAGCACATCCGCCGATACAACTGGGCGTCCACCCCACTGGGCCCACTGGAAGGCTGGCCGGATTGCCTCAAGACCACGGTGGCGCTGTGTCTGGCCTCACGCTTCCCCCAGGCAATCCTGTGGGGCCCAGAACTTGTAACCCTGCACAACGACTCCTTCTCGAGCATCCTGGGTGGCAAGCCCCTGGCGCTCGGGCGCCCCTTCCGGGACGTCTGGCAGGAAGCCTGGAGCGATATCGCCACCATGACAGAACTTGCCATGGCCGGCCAGGCGGTGTTCATCGAGGACTTCCCGCTGGTCATCCAGCGTAGCGGTGAGCCTGAGCAGGCATATTTCACGTTCTGCTACAGCCCCATCCGCGATCAGGATGGACAGGTGGTCGGCATGCTCGACACCGTTACCGAAACCACAGCGGCGGTACTGGCCAATCGTCGCCTGCGCTTTCTCGATGAACTGGGTCGCACGGTGACCGATATCACCGACCCTGGCGTGATCATGGCCACCACCACACGAATGCTCGGAGAACACCTGCAGCTATCGAGCTGCGCCTATGCACTGATGGCCCCGGACGAAAATGCCTTCACCATTTGCGGGGACTGGGTAGCGCCGGGCTCGCCGCACCTGCTGGGCGAATACCGCCTGGCTGACTTCGGGCAGCTGGCGGTCAGTAAACTGCGCGCCGGCCAGCCGTTGGTGATCAACGACAACCTCACGGAGCTGGCGCCTGATGAAGCGGCCACCTTCCAGGCCATCGGCATCACCGCGACGATCTGCATGCCGCTGGTCAAGTCCGGCCGCTTGACCGCACTCATGGCAATCCACGACAAGTCCCCGAGAGCCTGGACCCCCTACGAGCTGGGCTTGCTCAGCGAAGTGACCGAGCGCTGCTGGGCGCACATCGAGCGGGTGCAATCCGACGCCGAGGTGCACCAGACACTGGCCGCGCTGGAGGCCTTGAATGCCACCCTCGAGCAACGCGTCGATGAGCGCACTTCACAACTGCTGCATACCGAGGCCGTGCTGCGACAGGCCCAGAAGCTCGAAGCGATGGGCCAGCTGACCGGTGGCGTCGCCCATGACTTCAACAACCTGCTCACCATCATCCGCTCCGCGCTGCATTTCCTGCAGCGCAAGGAGCTTGCCGATGACCGCCGCGAGCGCTATTTGAAAACGGTTGCCGATTCGGTCGAGCGCGGTGCCAAGCTCACCACCCAGTTGCTCGCCTTTGCCCGGCGCCAGGCCCTGACACCGGAAGTTTTCGACGCGGGTCACCGGCTTGAGGCGATTGCCGACCTTCTCGATACGGCCACCGGCGCGCGCGTGCACGTCGAACTCGACCTGCCGGACACCCCATGCTTTATCCGCGCCGACCTCGGCCAGCTGGACACGGCCATCATCAACATGGCGATCAATGGGCGGGATGCCATGGACGGCGAGGGCAAGCTGATTTTCAGGCTCGAGGCCGACCAGCGCATGCCGGCTGCCGAAGGCGACAGCCCGCAGGACATACCCTTCGCCGCCATTTCGGTTATCGACACTGGCACCGGCATCGCTCCGCAGTTGCTCGAGCGGATTTTCGACCCCTTCTTCACCACCAAGGCAGCCGGCCAGGGCACTGGGCTTGGTCTGTCACAGGTGTTCGGCTTCGCCAAGCAATCCGGGGGTGACGTGCTGGTGAGCAGCATCGAGGGGCGTGGCACCACCTTCACCCTCTACTTGCCCCATGGCGACCCACAATCCTCGGAAACCGGGGGCGCCACCGTCCACCACTAGCCTCCAGGTTGTCGGCGCGACAGCGACAGAGCCAGGCTCTTGGCCAGCTCGATGCGCCGAAACGGCTTGCGCAGCACTTCGAAGCCACGCAGCTCGCGTGGGCTGAGGTTGGCGTATCCAGTGATGATCAGCACTGGCATCTCGGGGAAGCGCTCGCGCAGTTCCTGCGCAAACTGCACCCCCGTCTTGTTTGCCATGATGTGGTCGCTCACGAGGGCATCCGGCCGTAGCCCGTCTTCGATCAGTTGCAGGGCCTGCGCCGCATCGGCGGCTTCGGTCACCTCGTACCCCAGGTCACGCAACTGGAGAGCCGTGGTGTGGCGAACAATCTCTTCATCATCGACCAGCAGCACCTGGGTTGCGCCAGGCGCCAAGGCTACCTCCAAGGCATCGGTGACAGTATCTGGAGCCACCACCTCGCTGACGGGCAGCCAGATCGTCGCTTCGGTACCCTCCCCAGCCTTGGAGTGAATGCTGAAGCCGCCCCCAGACTGAAGCGCGAGTCCCTGCACCATGGGCAGTCCCAGTCCAGTGCCCTTGCCCACCGTCTTGGTGGAGTAGAACGGCTCGATGCAACGCTTGAGCACTTCTTCATCCATGCCACTGCCGCTGTCGCTGATCTGCAGCCATACGTAGCGGCCCGCAGCCAGAGGCCCTTGCCGTCCGTCATGTCTGCGCTCCTCCCCCGCGCGCAACAGCACCCGCCCTCCCTCGGCCATGGCGTCGCGGGCATTGACGACAAGATTGAGAATGGCCAGCTCAAGCTGGTGAGGGTCGACTACAACCGCAGGCAACGCCGGATCGATGAGGGTCACCAACTCGACGGTTGGCCCGATGGAGCGAGACATCAATTCCTGCATTTCGCTGACCAACGCCGCCAGGGCCACGGCCTGGGGCTTGAGGGTCTGACGGCGGGCAAAGCTCAGCAGCCTTCCCACCAGCACCCGCGCCCGGTCCGCCGAGAGCAGCGCGCCGTCGATGAGCCTGGTGGAACGTTCATCCTCCTGGCGCCGCCGGATCAACTCCAACGACGAAATGATGGGCGTCAGCATGTTATTGAAGTCGTGGGCGATGCCCCCGGTGAGTTGCCCGACCATTTCCATCTTGCGCGCTTCGTGCAATTGCAGCATCGCCGCTTCGCGCTGCGCGAACATGGCGGCCGCACGCGCTTCCAGGGTTTCATTGAGCGCCAGCAGCTGCGCCTCGGCGTTGATCCTTGCCGTTACATCGGAGCGCAGGGCACGCTCGGCCCTGGCATGGGTGATCGCTGACCAGATGCGCTTGGCAGCCTCCTCGACCAGTTCGCATGCATCCTCGACGAATACATGAGGAGGTTGGAAGTGTACGGCGAGCATGGCCTCGAGACCGCCAGCGCGCAGAACGGGGACATGCAGCGTTGACGTCAGGTCGACGCTGCTGGACGCATAACCTCGCTGTGCGCTGCGGCCCTCGCGCAGGGTGGCACGCAAATCATGACCAAAGTCCAGGTACCGGTTCTCACCTACCACCGAGGGCATGCCGTTGACCCAGTCCTGACGGACATTGAAGCTGGCGCCATCGCCGTTGTCCTCCCCGATGAAGACCCGGGCGGCACCTAGCTCTTCGCCGAGCCTGCGTATGGCGTAGGCTTCGATCTCTTCCGGTTCGGCAAGCGTGGGCAACGCCTGGCCCAGTTCCAGCAAGAACGCCTGGCGCCGCTGGAACTGCACGCGTTCAGTGGTTTCGGTAACGATGCACAGGACCCCGCCGATGTCGCCATTGGCGTCGCGCACCGGCGAATAAGACACATCGAAGTAGGCAGTTTCCCCCAGCCCGCGCCGTTCGATGTAGAACGGCCGGTCCTTGGCCGAGAAGGTTTCGCCAGTCTCGCGCACTCCACGCAGAAGCGGGCCGAGGTCGTCCCAGAGCTCCAGCCAGTTCTCCATGGCCGGGCGGCCCAGCGCCCGCGGATGCTTGCCGCCGATCGTCGGCGCGTAGGCGTCATTGTAGAGCGCCACGAATTGCTCGCCCCAGAACAACACGATCTGCGCGTGGGCGGGGAGGATCGTGGCCATCATCATTTTCAAGCTGGGCGGCCAGGCGTGCGGCGGCCCCAAGGGCGACTCAGCCCAGTCCATGTCTTGCAGCAAGGCACTGACCATGCCGCCGTTGAGCAAGAAGCTCCCCGGTTTTCTCTGGACGCCATCCGGGTCGTTTTCCAGAAGTGATTTCATGTCGTATCGCACGTCAATGGCTGGGCTGGTGACACCCGTCTCTGAATAAGAGGGTGGTGAATCCCTGTCGTTCCGCTGGTCTGGAATCTTTGCGCGGAGCACGCCGCCCATCCGTCAGCAGGAACGTCAGGAAGGGTCGCGGATTCTCTCGTAAAATCGCAGAGGATTTCAGGGCCATGAGCATAACCCGAGGCGTCACACTCAGTGCAGCGGATCAGCGATTTCTGCAGGCGCTCGCCCGTTGGCGCGCTTTGCTGGAGGACCGTGCGCTGCGCATGGAATGTCCGGACGTGTACCATGACGTGTTGCTGCGCGAGGCCGATGAGCTCGAGCGCCGTGGCGTGATCGGCTGGGAGGAGTGGCGCGACCTTCGCGTGGAAGCGGATGCGGCATATGTGCAGGCCGTGGCCGGGGCGGACTTTCATGGCAACCGCACGCGTTGACGGAAATAATTTCGTAATCTGGCTGACGTAATCTTTGTAACACTTCTACGCCAAAGAGCCCTGACAGGCATGCCCCGCCTCCTCCTCTGGCTTTTCGGCCTGCTCCCGCTGTTGGCCCAGGCCGATCCCGCACACCTGCGTATCCAGGGTTCCAATACCATCGGCGCTGCGTTGGCCCCGGCACTGGTCATGGGATTGCTGCGCGCCCAGCACGCCAGTGCCATTGAAACCCTGCCGGGTCCAGGCATCAACGAACTGCAGGTCAGGGCCAATGACATGACGGGCCAACGGGTGCGAATCGACATTGCCGCCCACGGCTCCAGCACGGGCTTCAGTGCCCTGGGCAGGGGCGATGCGGACCTGGCCGCTTCTTCACGCCCGATCAGTGACAGTGAGGTTGTCCGGTTGCAGGCACTCGGCGATCTGCGCAGCGCGGCATCGGAACAGGTCATCGGCCTGGATGGAGTCGCGGTGATCGTGCATCCGGACAATCCACTGCCGCAACTGAGCACCGCGCAACTGGCGCGCATCTTCTCGGGGCAGGTATCGCGCTGGGAGCAGTTGGGCATCACCGGCGGGGCGATCCATCTCTACGCCCGCGACGACCGCTCCGGCACGTTCGAGACCTTCAAGGCATTGGTGCTCGACCCGCGGCAGGCCATCCTCGCCGACACGGCCCGACGCTTCGAATCCAGCGAACAGCTCGCCGAACAGATCACGGCCGATCGCCAGGCCATCGGGTTCAGCAGCCTGGCGGCGGTCCACGGTGCCAAGGTGCTGGCCATTGCCGAGGGCCAGGCGCCAGCGATGCTCCCTACGCCGGCCTTGGTGGCCAGCGAAGACTATCCACTGTCCCGGCGCCTATACCTATATCTGCCCCAAAACGGCGTCCGCCACCAGGCCCTGGCCCTCGCCGAGTTTGCGCAGAGTCCGGCGGGCCAGCGCATCGTGGCCGCACAGGGATTTGTTTCCCAGCAGGTCCATGCCCTGCCGGCACCCGTGCAGGCCGACATGCCGCCGCGCTACCGGGCCTTGGCCAGCGAGGCTCGGCGCCTGACAGTCAATTTCCGCTTCCAGGAAGGAAGCGCCAGCCGCGACAACAAGGCCCTGCGCGATATCCATCGGGTCACCCAATACCTGCGTCAGGTCGGCAAGCTGCAGGCCCAGGCCGTTCTGGTCGGTTTCGGCGACCCCAAGGAAACCCCCGGCCGGGCTGCGCTGCTCTCGCGGCTGCGGGCCATGGCCGTGCGCCGCGAACTTGCCCGCGCGGGCGTCGAGGTCCGTTCGGTCACAGGTTTTGGCGACGACATGCCCGTGGCTGGCAACGATCAGGAACAGGGCCGCCAGCGTAACCGCCGGGTCGAGGTATGGGTCTACTGATGCCGGCGCGAGTGCGAAAGGCTGCGCAAAGAAATGTTACAGCGCCCCATTCGGCAACCCTGACAAGTCGAACTAGGCTCACACACATGTGATGCCGGGCCCCTCTGACGGCTGCCAAGCCGCCATGTCGGATCACTGTTGCTTGGCAACGTCGACAATCAAGGAGGGGCGCATGGCGGCTCTACAGGCATTTCTCTCCACACCGTTCCTCGGCACCGATACCTGGCTCTGGCTGGTCTTCATCGGCATCGTCATCGGCTTGCTGGTCCTCGACCTCGGCGTGCTCCACCGCACGGACCGCGAGATCGAGATGCGCGAGAGCCTGCTGTTGTATTCAGGCTATTTCAGCGTGGGCGTACTGTTCGGCATCTGGGTGTGGTTCGAGCTAGGCTCGCAATCGGCGCTGGAGTTCTACACCGGCTTCCTGGTCGAACAGTCACTGTCCATGGACAACGTCTTCGTCATGGCGATGATCTTCAGCTTCTTCGCCATCCCCCGCCGCTACCAGCACCGCGTATTGTTCTGGGGCATTCTCGGCGTCGTGTTCCTGCGGGCGATCATGATCGGCGTCGGCGCCGCCCTGGTGCAGAACTTCGCGTGGGTGTTGTACCTGTTCGGCGCCTTCCTGCTGATTACCGGCATCAAGATGTTCTTCTCTCGCGAGGACAGTCATCCCGATCTCGCCAACAACCCGGTATTGCGCTTCGTCCGCCAGCACATGCGCGTCACCGAACAGATCCACGGCGCACACTTCTTCGTTCGCCTGACCCCGCCTGGTGCGACCCACTCCTTGCGCTACGCCACCCCATTGTTCCTCGCGCTGGTACTGATCGAACTGGCCGACCTGGTGTTCGCCGTGGACAGCGTCCCGGCGATCTTCGCCATCACCCAGGACCCTTTCATCGTCTACACCTCGAACATCTTCGCCATCCTCGGCCTGCGCTCGCTGTATTTCGCATTGGCCGCACTGATGCACCGGTTCGTCTACCTCAAGTACGCGCTGGCGCTGGTACTGATCTTCATCGGCTGCAAGATCTTCTACCACGGGCTGATCGGCAGCGTGCCGGCGCTACTGTCGCTTGGGGTGACAATGGCATTGCTGATGGGTGGGGTGCTTCTTTCGCTGTTCCGGACGCGGGGCGAGGCAGGTGAAAGGCAGCCCCATCAGCGCTAGGCCTCGTATTTCCCAATCTCATACTTTCCAATCGCAGCCCGATGCACCTCATCAGGCCCATCCGCCAGGCGCAACGTGCGCTGCATGGCATACATGTACGCCAGTGGAAAATCACCGCTCACCCCGGCCCCGCCATGCATCTGGATCGCGCGGTCAATCACCCGCAACGCGACGTTGGGTGCGACTACCTTGATCTGCGCGATCTCGCTGCGGGCAACCTTGTTGCCGACGGTGTCCATCATGTAGGCGGCCTTGAGAGTCAGAAGCCGCGCCATGTCGATTTCCATGCGCGAGTCGGCGATCTTGTCGATATTGCCTCCCAGGCGCGCCAGGGGGCGGCCGAAGGCGCTGCGCTCGACCGAACGCTTGCACATCAATTCGAGCGCACGCTCGGCCATGCCGACCGAGCGCATGCAGTGATGGATACGACCTGGGCCAAGGCGGCCCTGGGCAATCTCGAAGCCTCGGCCTTCGCCGAGCAGGACGTTTTCATAGGGCACGCGGACATCCTCGAACAGCACCTCCGCGTGCCCATGTGGGGCATCGTCGTAACCGAACACCGGCAGCGGGCGGACGATCTTCACGCCCGGCGCGTCGGTGGGCACGAGGATCATCGAGTGCTGCTGGTGGCGTGGGCCTTCAGGATTGCTCAGGCCCATGAAGATCATGATCTTGCAGCGTGGATCGCAGGCCCCCGAGGTCCACCACTTGCGCCCGTTGATCACCCATTCGCCGCCGTCGCGCACGGCGGTGGCGGCCATGTTGGTGGCGTCCGAGGAAGCGACTTCGGGCTCCGTCATGGCAAAGGCGGAACGGATCTCGCCGCGCAACAGCGGCTCGAGCCACTGGCGTTTCTGCGCATCACTGGCATAGCGCACCAGCACTTCCATGTTGCCGGTGTCGGGCGCCGAGCAGTTGAAGGGCTCGGGGCCCAGCAGCGAACGTCCCATGATTTCGGCAAGCGGAGCGTATTCAAGATTGGTCAGGCCGGCGCCGTATGCCGACTCGGGCAGAAACAGGTTCCAGAGCCCTTCGGCACGCGCCCTTTCCTTGAGCTCTTCCATGATCGCAGTGGGCTGCCAGCGGTCACCTTCGGCCACCTGGCGTTCGAATACGGGTTCGGCGGGATAGACATACGCATCCATGAACGCGGTAACGCGTTCGCACAGCTGCTGGACCTTGGGCGAATAGGCGAAATCCACGGGTACACCTCACGAGATCAGAGTCATGGGCAAAGCCTAGATCAGCGAACCCGATCCACCTAACCTATTTTCCACGTGTATTACCATTCATAACCCATATAAGATCGGCCGATAAGATCAACAACGAGCGGCGCACATGAATCTCAGCAAAGTCGACCTGAACCTGTTTATCGTCTTCGACGCGATCTACACCGAAGCCAACCTGACCCGCGCAGGTCAGATCGTCGGCATTACCCAGCCTGCGGTGTCCAACGCCTTGTCCCGGCTGCGCGAGACCTTCAATGACCCGCTGTTCGTGCGCACTGCCCAGGGCATGGTGCCCACCCCCATGGCGCAGAACATCATCGGCCCCGTGCGCAATGCCCTGGCCCTGCTGCGTACCTCGGTGCAGGAAAGCCGCATCTTCAACCCGCTGCAGGCCAACAAGACCTTTCGCATCAGCATGACCGACCTGACCGAGGCAGTGATCCTGCCGCCGCTGTTCCAGCGCCTGCGCCGGCTCGCCCCTGCCCTGGTGATCGAGAGTTTTTCATGCAAGCGCCGCGAGACCACCAAGGAGTTGGCTGCGGGGCGCCTCGACTTCGCCGTCGACGCTCCGCTCAACACCGACCCACAGGTACGCCACGTCAGGCTCATGCAGGACCGCTACGTGTGCGCCATGCGCCAAGGTCACCCGCTGACCGGCACGCAGCTGACACTGGACCGCTACCTGGGCCTGACCCACATCCACATCTCCAGCCGCCGCAACGGGCTCGGCTACGTAGACCTTGCGCTGGGCAAGATGGGTGTGCAGCGCAGGGTCGCCCTGCGTTCGCAGCACTACCTGATGGCCTCCCAGGTGCTGCAGCAAACCGACATGGTCATGACCGTCCCCGAGCGCTTCGCACGACGTCACCAGCTGCGCTACCTGGGTCTGCCGGTGGAGGTGCCAGCACTCGAGACGCATCTTTACTGGCATGAGAGCACAGACCAGGACCCGGCCAACCGCTGGATGCGCGAGCAGATCATCGAATTGTGTCAGGCGGTCGTGGCGCAGGATGAACGCGAGGCGGCGCAGGTGCAGCTGTGTGAATCCTAAAGCCTGGAAGTGCGTCAATCCACATATAACCAAAAAGAATATAGATTTATAAACTAAAACTGACCTTGAAAATATTTTCTATATAACAGCGTAAATTAAGAAAAAAATTTTTCAATTCCCACTATCCGCCCAATAAAATAATAAAAAATTTCCCCCTCATCCCTAGTACCATTTTTTTAGTGATCGCCGGACAGCGGCGCCCTTTCATTGAATGGATCCGCCGCCACCATGACCAGCTCCCCGCTTTATTTCGATTACGCCGCTACCACTCCCGTTGACGAGCGGGTCATCGAGACCATGGTCGCCTGTCTGGGGCTGCAGTCCAACTTCGGCAACCCTGCCTCGAGTGGGCATGCATTCGGTCAGGCTGCCCGGACGGTCGTCGAGCGGGCTCGCCAGCAGGTTGCCGAGCGTGTGGGTGCCCGGCCAGAGGATCTGGTATGGACCTCCGGGGCCACCGAATCCAACAATCTTGCCATCAAGGGCATTGCCCAGAATTCGGGTGAATGCCGTCATCTGATCACAAGTGTGCTGGAACACAAGGCCGTGCTGGATACCGTCAATGAGCTTGAACGGCTAGGCTTTGCGGTCACACGACTGGCGCCGGATGCACAGGGGTTGATCCAGCCCGAGGCGGTCCGCGCCGCACTGCGGCCAGACACAGTGCTGGTTTCGCTGATGGCGGTGAACAACGAGCTCGGGACGATCACCGACTTCGCCCGTATCGGCGCCATTGTCCGTGAACACGGCGCACTCTTGCATGTGGATGCCGCTCAGGCCGTAGGCAAGGTGCTGATCGACCTGGGGCAGGTGCCGGTGGACCTGATGTCGTTTTCCGCCCACAAGGTGTATGGCCCCAAGGGTATAGGCGCGCTGTATGTCGGACCCCGTGCGCGTCCGGCGTTACGGGCGCAGATCCATGGGGGCGGACATGAAGGCGGATTGCGCTCGGGCACGCTGGCTACTCACCAGATCGTCGGCATGGGCACCGCCTTCGCCCTCGCCGGCCGGCCCGGTGACAGCGAATTCCAGCGTATTGCCGAGCTCAGCCAGCGGTTGCGTGAAGGTTTGCTCAGCCTGCCCGGGGTGACGCTTAACGGCAGCCCCGAACAGTGCATTCCCCACACCCTGAACCTGCGTATCGAGGCCAAGGGTTTCAACAGCACTGCGCTGGCGGGCGACCTGGCGCTTTCTTCGACCTCCGCCTGCAATTCCGCCGCCAACGCCGCTTCACATGTGCTGCTCGCCCTGGGCCTGGATGAAGCCCAGGCACGCAACAGCGTGCGGCTGAGCCTCGGGCGCTACACCGACCTGGCGCAGGTGGATGAGGCAATCGCAGTGTTCAAACGGGTGATCGGGGCAGGTGCGACGGCGCTCTGGTAGCTGTCATACGGCGTCGACCGGCGGCTGCAGGAGAAATTCGGTCAAGGTCGCGGCGCAGGCCTTGAACCCTCTCGAAACCATGCACAACGCATGTCAGCGCGCCCCCACCACCGACACGCCTGCGAACCGCTCCTGCAAGGCTTGCATCTCTACCCACAACGGATGGAAAGCAGCCCGCTCGCCTTGCCCATCCGGGTATCCGAACACACCCGCAGGGCAGTACCGTTCATCATCCCAGCCCGGATAGTCCAGCCACGGGTACCAGCACACTCCGGCCACCGGCAGCCCGCGTTGCAATGACAACGCCAGTTGCTCGGCCACATACCGCAGCCAAGGCACGCGCAGCATGTCCTCGGCGCCCGTTTCAGCCAGCAGGATCGGCCGCCGATAGCGCGCATACAGCTCGCTCAGCATGCCTGCCAGCGGCCTGAACTGCGGATCTCCGAACGCGATCCTGCCGCCATTGTGAATCCACTGGTTGTAGGGATAGACATTGGCGCCGAGGATATCCAGGTACTCTTCCCGCCCACCCAGCCCTGGCCAGAGCCTGCCCGTCAGCAAGTCCCAGGTCTCGAACTGCGCCAGCCGATAGCCTTCCGCCGCATCGATGTCATCGACGCGATGCGACGAGGGCAGGACATTGATCAAGGGATCACACTGCACCAACCTCGCGTTGGGCGCGACTTCACGGATAGCTTCGATCGCCGCGATGCTGGCACGCACCAGATGGTGCTTGAGCTCTTGGCCACGCCCATGGGTGCCGGGGTTGAAGTAGGCAACATCGCCACCGGCCCAGCTCCAGAAGGAAATCTCGTTGATCGGCGAATAGAACGGCGCCTCGATGCCCTCCTCGCGCATCAGCCGTGCAACCGCGCCAGCGAAGCGCGCGAACCGTTCGACAAAGGCCGGCCGCCAGATGTCCAGGTCATCAGGATAGCCGTAATGGCACAAATCCCAGACCACCTGCACCCCGCTGTCCCTGGCAGCTCGAAGCATGGGCAGGAAGCTGCTCCAGTCGTAGCCTGCGCCGGGACGGTCGATCAGGTGCCACCGCAATCCATCGCGGGCACAGCGCACACCCAGTTCGGCAAGCTGACGGTAATCGCGCTCCGCCCACCGCGCGTGACCGGTGGCCTGGAGCATGTCCAGGCGCAGGCCATCACGCCGCCGGTGCGTCGAGCACTCGTAGCCCGCCATCAGGAAGCTCTGAAACAGCCCTCCCGACAGAGGCAGGGCTGCCGCTCCCAGGCCGGTCAACCGGGCTCGGCCTCATGGGGGTCCAACGCGACGCCTGCTTCCTGGGCGATGCGCTGGTACAGGGCAAGTGCCTGCCCTACCACCTGGTCCATGTTGTAGTACTTGTAGGTCCCCAGGCGACCCAGGAACGTCACCCCCGGTGTCTTATCGGCCAAGGCCTTGTAGCGCTTGTAGAGCTCGGCATTTTCCGGGCGTGGCACCGGGTAGTACGGGTCGCCGTCGGCACAGGGATACTCACGGGTGATGCTGGTGTGCCGATGCACCTGACCCGTAAGGTGCTTGTACTCGGTGATGCGTGTGTAGGGCACCGCCTCGTCCGGATAATTGACCACGGCCACCGGCTGAAACTGCTCCTGCTCCAGGGTCGCATGTTCAAAACGCAACGAGCGGTAGGGCAAGCGCCCGAAGCAGTAGTCGAAGTACTCGTCGACCGGACCGCAAAAAACCAGATGGCGATACCTGACCCGGTCACGCACGGCGTTGAAATCAGTGCCCAGGAGCACGTCGATGGCCGGAAGATCCAGCATGCGCTCGAACATCCGCGTGTAGCCGTGCAGTGGCATGATCTGGAAGCGGTCAGTGAAATAACGGTCATCGGTGTCGGTACGGGTGGGCACGCGCGAGGTCACCGAGCGGTCCAGCTGCGAAGGATCGAGCCCCCACTGCTTGCGGGTGTAGCCGCGAAAAAACTTCTCGTACAGTTCCTGGCCGATCTGGTTGATCACCACATCCTCGGACGTCTGGATCGATGCGACCGGCTCTGCCCGCTGGGCGAGAAATTCCTGGGCCTCGATCTCGTTCATCGACAGGCCGTACAGGATATTGAGCGTGGTGAGGTTGATCGGGATCGGCACCCGCTGCCCGTCCACCTCGGCCAGGACCCGGTGCTCATAGGGCCGCCACTCGGTAAAGCGCGACAGGTAGTCGACGATGCGGGCCGCGTTGGTATGGAAGATATGCGGACCGTAGCGGTGCACCAGGATGCCGGCTTCGTCATGATGGTCGTAGGCGTTGCCGCCCACATGCTGGCGCCGGTCGAGCAGCAGCACGGTGCGGTTCATGCCCGCGGCCAGGCGTTCGGCCAGCACGCTGCCGGCGAAGCCCGCGCCCACGATCAGGTAGTCGTAGCCTTGTGCAGCCGGGCACTGGGAAGGGCCGTCGATGGCCGATTCAAGGGTTACCTGTGGCATTCGATCTGCTCCTTCATCGAGGCGCAGGTCTTGTCCCACGACATGCCGTCCAACGCCTTGTCAGCCCGCTGTACGAACGCATGTACGTCGTCATTGGCATCAAGCGCGGCCTGGATAGCGGCGATGAATGCCTGGGGGGAGTCGGCGATAGTGACTACCCCACTGTCGCCATAGCCTGTGATCACGTCGCGGATCGGAGTCGACACGACCGGACAGCCCCCGGCCAGGTACTCAGGCGTCTTGGTCGGGCTGATGAAGCGGGTCGACTCGTTCAGGGCAAACGGCATCAGCGCCACGTCCCAGCCAGACAGGTATGCCGGGAGCTCGTCGTATTGCTTGCCGCCCAGGTAGTGGAGGTTCGGGGCGCGCGGCAGCGTGTCGGGATCGATCTTGACGACCGGCCCGAGCAGCACGATTTGCCAGTCGGGGCGTTGCGCCGCGACGTCGCGTACCAGCTCTATGTCGAAACGCTCGTCGATCACCCCGAAGAAACCCAGCCTGGGATGGCCGATGCCCACCTGGTCAGCAGGCTCGGGCAAGCTGCCCCGTGCCTTGCCGAAGTGGGCGGTATCGACGCTGCTGGGCATGGGATGGACGTTATCATGGTGCTCGCGCTTGGCCTCCCACAGGCTGTAGCCGCCGGTAAAGACCACATCGGCGCGTGCGAGCAGCTCTCGCTCCATGTCCAGCAGCGCGGCGGGAGCGTTCTTGAAGGCCGAGAGCTCGTCCATGCAGTCGAATATCACCACCCGGCCTTGCAAATGACGGGTGAAGGTCAGGCTCATCGGGGTGATGTACCACAGCAACAGCTCACTGCTGCCCTGCTGGGACAGGCGGGTATCGAGCAAGGCCCGCAGGGCCGCATTGATCTCCGACTCACCCAGGCCGTGGGGCAACCTGGGCACCAGGACGCTGACGCCGTCGGCGCCGCGGTAGGACTCGAGCCACGGCGTGGGCGTGTCCTCGAACAGCGGTTCTTCGAAAAACAGCACGTCATAGTCGCGGGCAAGCCGGGACATCACATGTTGCGGGCGCTGGTAGACAAAGCCCCAGCGCAGATGAGACAGGCACAACAACGTCGGGCGCAACGCCACCGTCTGGAGCGGCTCCGGATCAGTTGCGCGGGGGGCAGGCTGTAGAAGGTGTTCTGGCTGATTCATGCGCGCTTCCTTTGTATGAATATCAATACCGGGGACGTCCCGACACCGCGAGATCAACCCTTGCGCTGAGCGCCGGGGCACCACGATCCCTGCACCTCCATGTGAAAAGTTGGAGCTGCCGCCCAGAGTGGGCGTTCAGCGTGCTTTTCTCCTACCCGATGAGCTGCATTGCCCGCTTGTCAAACTGCCTTGAACTCCTGCCCCGCCGCGAAGCCCTCTGCATAACAAGCCGCAGTCTCGAACGTGCGCATGGATGCGAGTCCGCCAGGAGGCGGCATGCCGATGACAACGGTCCTGGCAAACAAGGAGGCTTATCAATGATTCTGGTGACCGGAGGTACGGGCTACATAGGCGCTCATGTGGCCGTAGAGCTGCTGAACAATGGCGATGAGGTGCTGATCCTCGACAACCTGTGCAACAGCTCAAGGGCGACGCTGGGCCTGATAGCCAGCGTAGCTGGCAAAACGCCAGGCTTCGTGCAGGCGGACGTGCGGCACCGACGCACGCTCGACAGCTTGTTCAGGGAATACCCTATCGAGGCGGTAGTGCATTGCGCGGGTCTCAAGGCCGTCGGCGAAAGCGTGCGCGACCCGCTGCGATACTACGCCACCAATGTCGGCGGCAGTGTAACGCTGTGCCAGGCGATGGCCGATGCGGGGGTGTTTCGGTTGGTGTTCAGTTCATCCGCGACGGTCTATGGCGATTGCCCGCAGATGCCCATCGCCGAGACCTGTCCCACCGGCCAACCCACCAATCCCTATGGCCAGTCCAAGCTCATGGCCGAGCATGTGATGCGCAGCACCGCCGCATCGGACGCGCGCTGGTCGGTAGGCCTGCTGCGCTATTTCAACCCGATCGGGGCGCACCGCTCCGGCAAGCTTGGCGAGCGGCCCAACAACACCCCCAACAACCTGCTGCCCTATCTGCTGCAAGTGGCGGCCCGAGAGCGCGCGGTGCTCAAGGTATTCGGCAATGACTATCCGACGCCCGACGGTACCGGGGTGCGGGATTACGTGCATGTGGCGGACCTGGCGGATGGGCACGTGCGAGCGCTGGAGTATCTGAGCCATGAAACCGGCGTGCACGTCTGGAATTTCGGCACGGGCCGTGGTTATTCGGTCCTGGAGGTGGTGCAGGCGTTCGAACAGGCCTCGGGGATCAGGGTGCCCTTGAGTTTCGAAGCGCGCCGGGAGGGGGATATTGCCCGCTGCTGGGCGGACCCGGCCAAGGCGGCGCTCCAGATCGGCTGGAAAGCCCGGCACGGCCTGCAACAGATGCTTGAAGATGCCTGGCGCTGGCAGTGCTGCAGCCGGGCGCGCGATGAGGCAAGTGTGCTGGCGAACCTGCCGGCCACTGGCCGTTGAGTTCGCCCGCTAAGGGAAACCGGCCCTGAGCGGGCCGGTGGCACCGGTCAGGCCAGGCGCTTGGCGCTGCGGTACTGGTGAATCACTCCCATCAGCACGACCAACAGGGCGGCAATGCCGGTGGAAACCACCAGAATCTGGTAGTCAGGCATGAACGCCATTACCACCAGGCAGCTTACGATGAACGCGATCACCAGGTAGGTCAGCCATGGGAACAGCCACATCTTCAGGCGGATCTCCTTGCCCTCGGCCAGCAGCTTGCGGCGCATGCGCAACTGCGAGAAGGCAATGACCAGGTACACCAGCAGCGCGATCATGCCGGTGGTGTTCATCAGCGTATCGAGTACGTCCTTGGGACGCAGCTCTTCGCTGAAGTTGATCAAGGCACAGACCACCGCCACGGCGCATGAGCCGATGATCGCGAAAACCGGTACACCGGTGCCGGTGCGGGTGATCTTGAAGAACGACGGCGCATCGCCACGCTGGGCCAGGGAGAACAGCATCCGCGAGGCCGTGTAGTGACCCGAGATCAGGCAACTGCTCACCGAGGTCAGCACCACGAAGTTCATCAGCAGTTCGGCATACGGCACGCCCAGCAGTTCAAGGGTACGGCGATAGGCGCCATAGCCGGAGACGCCCAGATGCGGGTCGTTCCACGGCACCAGGCAGACGATCAGGAAGATCGAACCGACGTAGAACAGGCACACACGCCACACCACCGAGTTGGTGGCCTTGACGATCTGGCCGGCCGGGTCCTTGGACTCGGAGGCGGCGATGGTCACGATCTCGGCGCCCAGGAAGGCGAACATCACCCCGAGCAGCGCGCCGATCACCGTGGTGATGCCATTGGGCATGAAGCCCTCTGCCGTCAGGTGGGTGATGCCGCGCACCTCGCCGAACTGCCAGATGTTGAGCACCGCCGAGCCGCAGACGATCAGGAAGCAGACGATCGCGATCACCTTGATCAAGGCGAACCAGAACTCGAACTCACCGTAGTGCTTTACGTTGAAGAAGTTGACGGTGATCAGCAGCAGGGTCGTGGCCAGCACGAAGACATTGACGCTCACCCCCGGGAAGAAGCCGTGCAGGATCTTGCCCGCCACATAGGCTTCCCAGGCCATCAGGATGACCCAGTACCACCAGTACAGCCAACCGATGGTGAAGCCTGCCCAGCGGCCGATGGCGCGGTCAGCGTAGGTGGAGAACGAACCGGTGTCAGGCGAGGACGTGGCCATTTCCCCAAGCATGCGCATGATCAGTACCACCAGGATGCCGCCCGCGAGATACGCCAGCACTGCCGCAGGGCCGGCGCTGTGGATCACGCTGCCGGAGCCGACGAAGAGTGCGCCGCCGATGACCCCGGCGATCGACATCATCGTCAGGTGGCGCGGCTTGAGCGAAGCATTCAGCTTGCTCTCCGACGCACCCTTGGCGCTGGATGTGGTTGTGGATGTTGCGTCCATCAGTAGTCTACCCCGTGTTTCTTTTTATCCAAGGAAACTCGCGAAACCGCGCAAATGGCGGTTTCACCCATTCATCAGTGCTGTGTGAGCAGGATGGCGTGCACGACCGCGCGCCCAGGCCTTCCGTGGCGGCAAGCCTGCTACGCGGCCGAAGCGAAGACCTCGGGCCGACTGAACGGTGCAATGGCAGGACGGGAAACGTTCGTGTCAGAGCGGCCCGTCGTGTCGAAAGAAGTGAAGGGGAACAGCCCCATCGGTAAAGCAGCGGTTGCATTGTGATTGTTCATGACGCTATGTCGTGCTTTATCTGGCGATATCTGGCACCTAATGTAAAAATGTATGACCCATAGAGCCATGCACAGCGCAGTGAAATCTGAGCTGCACTGTACAGGCCGCCAATGCAATACACCCGCGTTTACCTGCAGGCGCTTGGCGTTACGCAACCCTGAAGGCAACTCACTGATGCTCGAACTACGCCCAGATTCCTCGACCCCGCTGGTCAACCAGATCATCGACGGGTTGCGTGAACTGATCGACAACCAGACCCTCAAGCCCGGTGCCAAGGTCCCTTCCATCCGGGCATTCGCCGCGACCTATTCGGTGAGCACCTTCACCGTGGTGGAGGCCTACGACCGCCTGGTGGCCCAGGGTCTTCTGGTCAGCCGTGGCAATGCAGGGTTCTTCGTCAACCGGGCGGCAGGCGAAGTCCGTGAAAGCCAGAATCTGACAGCAGGCCCTGCCCGGCCGACGTTCAATTCCGAATGGTACCTGCAGCAGATCTTCGAAACCCGTCAGCTTGCGTACAAGCCGGGATGTGGCTGGCTGCCGAACGCCTGGATGTACGAGGATGGCCTGCGCCGCGGCCTGCGCCAAGTGGCCGGCAGCCCCATGGAGCTGACTGGCTATGGCGACCCCATGGGTCTGCCGGAGCTGCGCACCCTGACCGCGCAAAACCTGCAGCAGGAGCTGAGCATCGTCGCCAACCCGGCGCAGCTGCTGCTCACCCACGGAGCCAGCCAGGCGCTGGACCTGGCGGTTCGCACCTTGGTTCGCCCCGGTGACGTGGTACTGGTGGACGATCCCGGCTACCCGAACCTGATGAGTATCCTGCGCTTTCAGGGCGCGACCCTGATTGGGGTGCCGCGCACCCCGACCGGCTACGACCTCGATCAGCTTGAGCGGCTGCTGGCGCAACACCGGCCGACGGTGTTCTTCACCCAGCCGCACCTGCACAGTCCGACCTGCTCGCGCACCCCGCTGGCGCAGCTGCACCGCCTGTTGCAGTTGGCCAACCAGCATGGATTCCGGCTGGTGGAGAACAACTTGTACGCCGACATGATCAGCGAACCGCAGCCCTGCCTGACCAGCCTCGATCACCTGCGGCAAGTGGTCTATGTAGGCAGTTACTCGAAAAGCATCTCGCCCAATGTGCGGGTTGGCTACCTGCTGGCCAATCCCGACCTCATGCAGCAACTGCTTCGCCTCAAGATGCGCTCCGGGCTGACCACCTCGCAGGTCATGGAGCGCGTGGTGTATGCCGCGATCATCGACGGACGCTGGCGCAAGCACCTCAAGCGTCTGCGCCAGCGCCTGGCCGAAGCCCACCAGGAAGTCGGCCGGCAGCTGCACCGGCTGGGCTTCGAGCTGTTCGTCGAATCGGACGAAGGCATGTACATCTGGACCCGCCACCCCGCCATCCCCGACAGCGCTGCCTTGCTCGACGATGCGCTTGAGCAAGGCATCATGCTCGGCCCCGGCCAGCTGTTCATGGTCGATGCCCGGGCCACTGGGTGGATGCGGTTCAACGTGGCGTTCAGTACGGATCCTGTGATGTGGGAGGTGTTGGAGAAGCTGCTGGTCAAGCACGTGCGGCACGCTGCGCTGTAAAACAGTGGGGGTAGGCCGAAAAGATACAAATGATAATGACTCGTAGTAATATCCCCCGCCTTTTCTCCTCCAACCCAGACCGTCCATGCCCCTGAGCCCTCCCCCGTCCTCCCCCCGCGTGCTGGTGGTCGATGATCACCGCAAGATCCGCGAGCCGCTGGCCACGTACCTGCGCCGCCACGGCTTCGAGGTCCGCACCGCCGAGGATGCCGGGGGCATGTGGCAACTTGTCAGGCAGCAGACCTTCGACGTGGTGGTGCTGGATGTCATGCTGCCCGACGGCGATGGCTTCGAGCTGTGCCGGCAATTGCACCACCGTTGCCAACTGCCGGTCATCCTGCTGACCGCGCGCGACGCCACCGCCGACCGGATACGGGGCCTGGACCTGGGGGCGGACGACTACCTCACCAAGCCTTTCGAGCCTCGCGAACTGGTGGCTCGCCTGCACAGCGTGCTGCGCCGGCACGGCGCAACCCAGGCGCGCCTGCAGGCCAGCCACGACACCGTTCCAACCCCGCAAGCTCCAGGCCGCTACCTGTTCGCTGGATGGCGGTATTGCGCCGGCAGCGCCACCTTGAGTCGCAACGATGCCGAATCGATCCGCTTGAGCACTGCGGAAGCCAAGCTGCTGCAGGTGCTGCTGGAACATCCCCACAGCACGCTGAGCCGCCAGCGACTGGTCGACCTCACCGCCGCCCACGACAGCGACATCAGCGAGCGCGCCATCGACCGCCAGGTCAGCCGCCTGCGACGCAAGCTCTGGATCGACGCCCAGGCCCCGGAGCTGCTGCGTACCCAGTGGGGCAGTGGCTACGTGCTGGCGGCCGACGTCTACCATGAGTAGGCTGCGCAGGCTCTGGCCACAACGTCTGCTGCACCAGTTGAGTCTCCTGCTGTGCCTGGCACTGCTGGCCTCTCACCTCATCGGCATGCTGCTGTTGCACCGCCACGGCAGCCTGCTGCATCCGCTGTCGCGCAATGCCAGCCTCGAACGACTGGCCACCGCCTTCTACACAGCCCGCGACCTGGAAGCTGGCCAGGCCAAGGTATTACTGGCGCACATGGGCAATCGCGAAACCCATTTCTGGATCGACACCGGGCCCGAGGTCGAGCCATTCATGCCGCGCGCCGAGGAGCGCCGCCTGGCCAGCGACTTGCGGGCACGGCTGGGGCTGCCCGCCGATACCGTGATTGCCCTGCAACTGGAAAGGGTCAGCGGTGTGGATGCCCGCAGCCACTTGCTCAGCCCTGCCGGCTGGGCGCCGTTACGCCTGCGCAGCAGCCTGGACCTGGGCGATGGCCGCTATCTGAATGCCGTACAGCACCCCAGCGGTGCCTATCAATGGAACAGCGTCCTGGCTTTCAGCCTGCCGATGACCACACTGCCGGTGCTGCTGGTGGTGATGTTCTGCATCAGCCGGGTGGTCCGCCCGGTCAAGTCCCTGGCCCAGGCCAGTGAAAAGCTCAGCCGCGGGGAGTGGATCGCCCCGCTGCCGCTGGACGGCCCTCAGGAAGCGCGCGAGCTTACCCACGCGTTCAATACCATGCAGGCCAACCTCGCCCGTCACGTCGAGGGCCGTACGCGCCTGCTCGCCGCAATCAGTCACGACCTCAACACTCCGCTCACCGAGCTGCGCCTGCAGGTAGAACTGCTCGACCTGGGACCTGTGCGCGACGATATGCTCGAAAGCCTCGATGAACTGACGGCGATGGTCCGCGAGACCCTTGATTTTGTCCGCGGCGACGCTATACAGGAGCCCACCCGGCGCATCGCCCTCGACGGCCTCCTCGATGACCTGGCGCGGCGCTATCGCCTGCTTCAGCAGCCCCTGGAGTGGGCCGGCACCCCTGGAGTGATGCTCAGTTGCCGACCTTTGGCGCTCAAGCGCGCCCTGACCAATCTGATCGATAACGCCCTGGCCCACGGCGGCGCCACCCGGTTGAGCGTGTTCGAGAATGCAGGCCAGGTGCGCCTGGAGATCCTCGATCAGGGTGCGGGGTTGCCGGAGGCATGGTTGAGCAAGGTGTTCGAGCCCTTCGTGCAGCTGGGCCGTGGAGGAATCGATGCCCGCCAGGGCGGCGGTCTCGGGCTGGGGCTGGCAATCGCCAGGGCCTGTATCCAGGCCCATGGCGGCGAGCTGGTTCTGGAGAACCGCCCGCCAGCGGGATTGTGCGCGGTGGTGCGCCTGCCCACTGCACCCGCCTGACATTGATGCTTCAGAAGTTGTAGGTCGCACCCATCCACAGCGTGCGGCCGTAGTTCACCGTGCCGTAGGTCTCGTCGTCCAGGCGTTTGTCGGTGAGGTTGTTGAGCGAGGCGTTGAGTGTCAGGTCATTGGTAATGTCGAACGAGCCGCCAATGTCCGCCGTGGTGTAGCCGGGTGCGGCTTCGGCCGTGAGGGTGTTGCCGGTTTCTTCGCCGTAGTAGCTGATGGATGCCCAGGCCTGTGCGCGGTCGTTGACCCTCCATTCGCCGCGCAGGTTGGCTTTCTGCTTGGGCGTCAGGGCCAGTGGAGCACCGGCGTTGGCACCGGATTTCTGCTCAGAATCGGTGTAGGTGTAGTTGGCCCGCAGCAGTACATCGTCGTTGATATCCCACTGCCCGGTCAGCTCCGCTCCGCGGATTACCGCCTTGTCGACGTTGACCCGGTCCATGACGATGTAGCCATTCCAGAGGCGGTCAGTGGTCACGGTGGACAGCTTGTCCTGGAAGTCGTTGTAGAACACGGTGACGCCCGCCGACAGGTCATCGCGGTTGGACCACAGCGCCGACGCCTCGTAGTTGGTGCTGGTTTCAGGCTTGAGGTCCGGATTGCCCAGCATCACGAAGCGGTTGCGGCGCAGGTAGGCATAGCCCTCCACCACGGCACGCAGCTCTGGCGTCTTGAAGCCGCGAGCCACGCCGCCCTTGAAGGTCCACTGGTCGGTGGCGCGCCAGACCCCGTACAGCCGCGGGCTGATGTGGTTGCCGTATTCCTCGTGGTTGTCCAGGCGGATGCCGCCGGTCAGGGCGAAACTGTCGGTGACCGACCACTCGTTCTCGGCGAACAGCGCTTTTTGCGTCACCGAGAACTCGTAGTCCACCTTGTCGCCCAGGCCCTGGTTCCAGTCGGTGATCTGGTTTTCCTGCCACTGCAGGCCGACCGTGCTGACATTGTGCGCGGTGGGCACTACCAGCTTGGCATCCAGCACGCGGTTGCGGATCTCGGGTTTGCGCCCGTAGATGTCGGTCTGGTCCGGCGTGGCCTTGCCTTCCCGGCTGGTGGTTTCCTGGTACAGCGCCACGTCGGAAGTGGCCCAGCCCCAGCGGCCCTGGTGCGACAGCGAAAAGTGATCGCGATTGTTTTCCTGCTCGCGGGTAGACCAGTTGGCGCTCAGGCCGTCGCCGTTCTTCAGGCGGGTGGCACCGGCTTCCAGGAGAATGTCGTGATCGATGGTCGGGGTGAACGACAGCCGCGCCGTCAGGTCACGGTGGTCGGCCTTGCTGTGGCCATTGTTGAGTTCCAGGTCATCGTCGGCCTGGCGGTTGAGGAACCGGCCCCACACCTGCAGGCCAAGCAGGTCTTCGCGCAGCGGCCCATTCAGATAAAAGGTGGTCTGCCCCGCATTGCCCTCTGCGCTGTGCTGGCGCAGGGAGTAGTCATAGCCGATCGATCCGCCCCACTCCGGCGAGACCTTGCGAGTGATCACATTGATCACCCCGCCGATCGCATCCGAGCCGTACAGCGAAGACATAGGGCCGCGCACCACCTCGATACGTTCGATGGCAGCGGCCGGCGGCACGAAGCTCTGCTCGTAGCCCGAGTTGCCATTGACCCGCGACTCGCGCGCACTCTGGCGCTTGCCGTCGACCAGTATCAGCGTGTAGTCGCCCGGCATGCCACGAATGGAGATGTCCTGCTCGTTGGCACCCCCGTTGACCGTCACCCCCTCCACATCACGCACCGCATCGCCCAGATCGCGATACGACTTGCGCCGCAATTCCTCGCCCTCGATCACCGTGATGGACGCCGGCGCATCTTCGACCCGCTGCTCGAAGCCTGCGGCGGTCACGACCATTTCTTCAAGCGTGAGCGGCACCGGCGGAACGGTTTCAGTGAGCGTCTGCGCCTGCGCGGCGCCGGCCAGCAAGGCGGCCAGGGTGGATGAACAGCGGAGGATGCGGCGTGGAGCGGGCATGCGGGTGATCCTGTGGATTCGATGTAAAAGCGAATCCTAATCAGGTGCATTGCAGGAAATGGGACAAAGTGTGACAGGCCAAGCCGCGTTGTGAATCCGCAGGCGCCTGGCGTTACGCAACCCTAGCCCCCCACTCTCAATGGTCCTCCAACAGGGACATAGCAAACGGGCTGTCGGCCGCAAACATGACGATCTCGTCTTCGCCATAGCCAAAGCCTCTTCCTTGAGGTTGAGGGTGTAGTCATGAATGCGGCGACCCGCACGGCGAAAGTTCGGTATCCGAGTGGCTGATCAAGCGACGGCACCACTGTTACATTAAATACCTTACATGATAATCATTCCACCAAAAGTCCGTTATGCAGAGAACGCATACCGAACTTCATACTTCTGATTTTACGTAAAAGAGCATCTCTGAGAGTATCGAGAGCACGTCAAGGGACGATACATAAGAATAAGTACGCCGCCCGACAGCTCGACTACCGTTGTGCCTATTCTATGTCTGCCCAAGATCTGTGCTCACCGCCTGAGAGGAATAGACTGTATGAAATGTAGTCAAACTGCATCGGTCCCGGTCGCAATCGCATTGCTTGCAACGCTCGCATCTCCCCTCTTGTCACTGAATGCCCAGGCAGCAGAAGACCGCCTTGCCGATATTGTCGAGCGCGGCGTCCTGAGGGTTGGAGTCCAGGGCTCGTTCAAGCCCTGGTCCTATCCGGCTACCGACGGCTCGATGCAAGGCATCGAGGTGGATCTGGCCAAGGACGTGGCCGACCACCTGGGCGTCAAGCTCGAGCCGGTGGTCGTGACATCGGCCAACCGCATGCACTTCCTCGAGCAAGGTAAGGTCGACCTGCTCCTGGCGGGGATGTACGACACGCCGGAGCGCCGCAAGGTGGTGGGCATCATCGAACCCGCCTACTGGACCTCCGGCCCCACCATGATGGCCAGGCAAGGTGTGATCAAGGACTGGAAGGACATTGCCGGCAAGCCGGTTTGCGCCAAGCAGGGCGTGGTCTACAACAAGAAAGTGGAGCAGCAGTACAAGACCAGGATCGTCGCGTTCACAGGCAACCCCGAAGGCAAGGAGGCGCTGCGCTCGGGCAAGTGCGTGGCTTGGCTCTACGACGACGTGGGCATCCAGGCCGACCTGAAGCTGCCAGAGTGGGCGGGCTATGAAATGCCCGTTGACGTGCTTTACAACAATCCCTGGGGCGCCGCGGTCGCTCTCCAGGACCTGGACAAGCCCTGGGGCGTGTTCATGTCCGGCATGGCCTATCGCTGGCATACAAGCGGCAAGCTGATGGCGCTTGAAAAGACCTATGAGCTCAAGCCAGCCGCCTGGTTCGCGCAACAGCATGAAAAACATCTCCAGGACAACCCTGAACAATAGCTCGTCGATTGGAAAACATTGATTCCCGTTGCCTGAGTTGTCGGAGGGGATATGGTTGAAGCTATTGCAGAGTTCTTTCGAGACTTGTACGAAAAGACCGGGCTGAATTTCAACGTGTTCTATGATGCGTACGAGTTCGACCGATTCCTTTCCGGAGCCCTTACTTCACTTCAACTGATGTTCTGCGTGATCGTTATTTCCGTGATGATCGGTCTGGGCGGGGCTACCCTGCAACGGTCGAGGATCGCGGTTGTCAGGATAGCGGTCGAGGCCTATGTCCAGGTCTTTCGAAACACGCCGCCGATGGTGCAGTTGCTGTTCTTCTATTTTGGGCTGGGCAGTCTTACGCCACAGGTCGACATGGGCGGATACAGCCAACCGTTGGTGTCTTCGTTCGCCTGGGCAGTCATTGCGCTCGGTGCATTCGGCGGTGCCTACAATATCGAGATCTTCAGGGCCGGCATCGAGGCCGTGCCCAGGTCGACGCTCGAGGCGTGCGAAAGCCTGAGCTTCAGTCGCTGGCAGATCAACCGCCATGTGTTGTTGCCATTGGCGCTCAGGACATCCTTCCCTTCCCTGGTCTCCAACATCATCAGCCTGGCAAAGACCACGTCGCTCGCCTATGTCATTTCCGTGCCTGAAATGACCTATGTGCTGAATCAAGTCTGGTCCGACAACGTCAATGTGCCGGAGATGATCATCGTTCTGTTTGTCTTCTACATCGCAGTCATCGCGATTATCGCAAGAGTGGCTGCGCGGGTTGAGAAGAAACTCAAGGTGCCGGGGTTCGGACAATGACAGAAGAACGAGTCCAGGAAGGCGCAAAGCGATTCGAATTGCGCCTGGCGAGCGTGAAGTGGTACCACGCGGCCGCCTTGCTAGTGGTCGCTGTGGTCGCGTATGGGGTACTGAAGGCAGGAACTTCCGCTCAAGACAGCGCCATCCTGGTCCTGTGGAAATGGACGCCCTACATCCTCCAGGGCTATGGGCTGAACCTGCTGATGAGCTTTGCTGCCATGGCCCTCGCCACGTTGCTGGGAGTTCCCCTGGGGGTGGCTCAGACCAGTCGTTTCTACCTGGTCAGGAAGTGCGCCTCGGGGCTTACCAATTTGTTCAGGAACACGCCCTGGCTGGTCTTCCTGTTTGCGGTCATGTATCTGCTGCCGATGCAGGTCGACATCGGTACCGGGACGGTGTATCTGCCCGACTGGCTCAAGGCGACCTTCGCCTTCACGTTGCCGGTCATGGGGAACCTGAGCGAAGTGGTGAGAGGCGCCATCGCCTCGATCCCCAGCGGCCAGTGGGAATCCGCCAACAGCCTGGGGCTGAGCCGCTACCAGACGATGACGCATGTGATCCTGCCTCAATGCATCAAGCGCGCACTGCCTTCATGGATGAACTGGTATTCACTGCTGGCGCTCGCGACGCCCATGGCGGCGATCATCGGCGTGCGTGAAGCCGTCGGCAGCGCGCAGGCGGCCATGGAAGCCGCTGGTGGGCGCCCGGACTTCCTGATTCCCTTCTATCTCTTCTTGCTGGCGCTCTTTTTCATCTATATCTATCCGATTGCGCTGCTGACTAAAAGACTGGAAAGAAAATACTCGGTGAAATGAGTATCTTCCGGCGAGGATTAAGTTGATGAATGCTTCCAAACCAATCGTTTCGATTCGAGGCGTGAAGAAAGCCTACGGTAGCCTGCAAGTATTGAAAGGGGTTTCACTGGATGTGCGCAAGGGCGAGGTCGTCTGCATCATCGGGCCTTCGGGCTCGGGAAAGTCGACATTGATTCGCTGCATCAATGGCCTGAGCGACATCCAGGAAGGCTCGATCAATGTAGACGGCATCGAGGTCAATGATGCAAGGCTGGATACTGCGCAACTGCGAAGAAAAGTAGGCATCGTCTTCCAGCAGTACAACCTGTTTCCCCACAAGACCGTGCTGGAAAACGTGATGCTCGCTCCGCTGCTGGTGTTGAAGGAACCAGAAGCTTCAGCACGGCAACGTGCGGGTGAGTTGTTGAGGAAGGTCAAGCTCGACGGGAAAGAGCATGCCTATCCTGGCGAGTTGTCCGGAGGACAGCAGCAGCGCGTCGCCATCGCCCGGAGCCTGGCGATGCAACCTGAAGTCATGTTGTTCGACGAAGTCACCGCGGCACTGGACCCCGAGACGGTAAAGGAAGTGCTGGTGACCATCAAGGAACTTGCCGCCGAGGGCATGACCTGCATTCTGGTCACTCATGAAATGGGTTTTGCGCGCGAGGTCGCGGACCATGTCTATTTCACCGATGGTGGATTGATCGTCGAGCACGGCGCGCCAGACCAGATATTCAATGAAGCAAAAGACCCTCGAACACGGCAGTTCCTGAGCCAGGTTCTCTAGTCGTCCAACCCGCTTTGCAGTGCCTCCCGGAACGTTCAAGTTCCAGGTGATACTCCCGGCTGCCAGAAGGAAACGTTCATGGACAACATCATCGCCTCTTCGAAAAAGAATGACCCGCTGCTGCAGCCGCTCAAAATCAAGAACCTGGTGCTCAGGAATAGGATAATGAGTACCAGCCACGCCTGCGGCCTCGAGGAAGGCGGCATGCCCACGACCGCGTACCAGTTGTACCACGCGGAAAAGGCCAAGGGCGGGTTGGCGCTGTCGATGTTTGGAGGGTCCTCGAACATCGATCGCGACTCTCCCAACATCTTTCGGCAACTGAATGTTGGCACCGACGAGATCATTCCTCATTTCCAGGCGTTCTCCAGTCGCCTGCATGCGCAAGGCGCCGCACTGATGTGCCAGATCACTCACCTGGGCCGCAGGGGGGATTCATTTGCCGGCGATCGACTGCCCACCATCGCGCCCTCGGTCATCCGCGAGACGCTCCACCGAAGCATTCCCAAGGAAATGGACGAACACGATATCGCGCGGGTGGTGAAGGCTTATGCCGCCGCAGCGGTGCGGTGCAAGGAAGGCGGACTCGACGGTATCGAGACACTCGCCGGCGGCCATCTGATCGGGCAGTTCTTCTCGCCGTTGACCAACCGGCGGACCGACCGGTTTGGCGGCAGCCTGGACAATCGCTGTCGATTCGCCCTCATGGTGCATGAAGCGATTCGCAAGGCGGTGGGAGATGACTTCATCGTCGGCATCCGCATGAGCGTGGACGAGGGCACACCCGGTGGCCTTGCGCTCGAAGACTGCATCGAGATCGGTGTCAGGCTGCAGAGGGAGGGCGCGGTCGACTTCTTCAACGCCGTGTATGGGGGAATGGACACTATCCGCGGCCTGGTCATGGAGAACATGCCGGGCATGGGCGCGCCCCTTGCGCCCTGGGTCGAAGCCATCGGACAGTTCAAGCAGGCGGTGCAACTGCCGGTGTTCCATGCCGCGCGCCTGGCCGATGTCGCCTCGGCACGCTACGCCGTTTCGCAGGGCAAGATCGATATGGCGGCGATGACCCGCGCGCAGATCGCCGATCCCTACCTGGTCGAGAAGATCATCTCGGGCCGGGAGGAGGAAATCCGCCCATGTATCGGCGCGTCCCATTGCCAGTCCGCGCAGCGGCCGTCCTGCCTGCACAATCCCGTGAGTGGCCGGGAGACCACGCTGTCCCACAAGATCGCCAGGACCCATGGGCCAGCCAAGCGGGTCATCGTCGTGGGTGGAGGCCCGGCGGGGCTCGAGGCCGCCAGGGTCTGTGCGCAGAGGGGCCACGAGGTGACACTGCATGAAGCGGCATCGCAACTGGGCGGGCAAGTCCTGCTGGGGGCGGGGGGCAGCTGGCGCAGGGACCTGATCGGGATCGTCGACTGGCGAGTTGCCGAACTCGACCGGCTGGGTGTCCGGACGCACACCGACTCCTACCTTGAGAGTGCCGACATTGCAGCGCTCGGCGCCGATGTGGTGATCCTGGCTACCGGTGGGCTTCCCAACATCTCGCTGGCTGCCGGCGCCGACCTCTGCCATTCGACATGGGACGTGGTGTCTGGAAACCTCAATCCGCGTCCCCACCAGCGGGTGTTGGTCTTCGACGGTACCGGACGCAATCCTGGGCCGTTGGCCGCAGAGCGTCTTGCAGGGCTGGGTGTGGAAGTGTGCTATCGCTCGATCGATGGCCAGCTTGCCGAGGAAGTCACCTATGCCGAGCGGTACCGGTGGAAAAGGCGCTTCGTGGAGCTGGGCATCTCACCGGAGTTCGAATCCAGGCTGGTTGCGGTGGCTCGGTCGGGTGACCGTCTGGTCGCCACGCTGTGCAACGAGCTGACTGCCCGTGAACAACAGCTCGAAGTCGATGTCGTGGTGGTGGAACAAGGCACCCTTCCCTTCGACGATATCTACCACGAGCTCAGGGCGAGTTCTGCCAATGACGGTGTCATCGACCTCGATGCCTTCGTGGCCGGGCGCGCGCAGCCTCTTTCCGGCGACGATGCCTTTGCGCTGTATCGGATCGGCGATGCTGTCTCCAGCCGTAATATCAACACCGCCATATTGGATGCCTATCGGCTGTGCAGTAACCTGTAGGCGAGCAACGCGCCCGGGAAATCCCTGGGCCAGGGTGCGGCAAACAACGATGATAATGAGCTGTCATGGACTGGCCCGGTCGTGGGCCCATAGGATGCCTGAACGATGAACCTCAATTATTTCGCGGCGTTCAGAGCGGTCATGCTGTCGGGTACGGTCAGTGGCGCGGCCGTGATCCTCGGTCGCAGCCAGCCGGCCGTCAGTCGTCTTCTGGACAAGCTCGAGCACGAGCTTGGCGTTCAACTGTTCGAGCGCAGGAAAGGGTTGGTCACCCCAACCAAACATGCGCATGACCTCATGGCAGACGTGCAGAGGGCCTATCTTTCGCTCGATTCACTACGTCAATCGGCGTTTCGCCTGGGCAAGGGCCAGGACTCCCATATCACAATCGCTTCGATGCCGGCCCTGGGTCTGGATTTCGTGCCGTACGCGATGGCCGAGTTCAACAAAGCCCATCCCACTATCAAGGTCACCCTCAGCGTACAGACCTCTGGCAGGGTCGAGGAATACGCCACGGCACAACAGATCGATTTCGGCTTCGTCGAAATGCCGTACCAGACGGCTGGCCTGAAGATCGAGACATTCAGCACGTCCCCGTACGTCGTGGCCGTTCCTGTCGACCACCCGTTCGCGCTCAAGAGCAGCGTCTCGCTCGAGGACCTGGCACGCACCGACTTCATTTGCTATTCATCCTTCGCGCCGGTACGACAGTTCATCGACCACGTGGCCCGCGAGTCGGAAATCCATCCCAGCTATACCTATGAGACCAATGTATCCGCCTCGGCATTGGCCATGGTGAGGCGCGGACTGGGCGTGGCGATCATCGATCCATTCACTGCCATGCTCAATGGTTCGGCTGACATCAAGTTCCTGCCCCTGGTGCCGTTGATCCCCTTCAAGGTCTCATTGTTGAGGCCGCAGGCACGAACCAGTATTCCCGCGCTCGAGGAACTGATCGAGATCATGTGGGCACTGAAGTCCAGACTGCTACAGGATCTACCGTCCTAGTGGGTCATACCGGTGGTATGCATCACTGACTCATCTTCAATCCCATCATCAGGCAGGTAAAGTCATGGCGTTCATTGCGGTGAATATTCGTGCAACAAAGGTCTACCATGGTTACGACAGCGACAGACACCTGATCATTGTCGACCTTCCCCCTGCGCCATGGGTCAGGAAACTCATCAAGGTCGATCGCATACTGTCTGTGACCAAGGACTACATCTTCATCGAGTGCCCGCATGACACCGTCCAGACCTGGGAATACGAAGGTTCTCTGGCTGACATCATGACCAGGCTCACTGCTGCGGGTGTCGCGGCCGTGTAGCCTGCTCACCTGCCGGTCGCAGGGCCTGCCCGCGATGGCAAGCCAGCTTTCACAGACACGGCGCTGAATCTGCGGTTGCGCTGACCTGTAGGAGCGGCCTTGTGTCGCGAAACGGGGGCGCAGCCCTCGCTGGTACGCAGGTATCTCGGACCGTGCGATTTGAGACGGGTACACGCTTTGCGGTCTTGTATTGCTGTGTTGGTCTTGCAATTTTGGGGCCGCTTCGCGGCCCTCTCGCGCGGTCCGGCGTCCCGGCACGAGGCCGTTCCCACAGATCGGCGCAACCTCAAACTCAGCGCCGTATCCGTGTGGCTTGCCAGCACATGCGGTAGACCGGCCACACGCACCCCGGTAGGTCTTGCGCCGTGCCCAGGGTAACCGCGCAAGCCGTGGCCCAACTCAGCTTACCACCGCCCTTCCAGCCCCATCTGCCAGAAGTCCGCTTCCAGCTTGGAGGCTTGCGCGAAGATCCCTGCGAGCTCGACAAATCGTTGCTCGGTCATGCTGCGCGCCGCCAGTTCGTCCAGGTGCTGGCGCGCTGCGTTGGCCACGCCCTGGTAGCCATTACCGGCGTACTCGCCGATCCATTCGCGATAGGGGTGCTGGGCCAGGTCGACGCCGGCCGACAGGTTGCGGCCGATTTCGGCGTAGCCGATCACGCAGGGGGCCAGCGCGACATGCAGGTCGAGCAGGTCGCCGGCGGCGCCGCAATCGAGGACGAAGCGGGTGTAGGCCACGGTGGCCTGGTGTTCGGGCGCTGCCTCGATATCGGCCTGTGAAAGGTCCCAGCGGGCACACAGGCGCAGGTGCAGGTCGGTCTCGTCGAGAATCGCCGCCAACCCCGCCTGGGCGGCGCGAATATCGGTCGGGCGGCGGCTCTTGTAGGCGGCCAGGGCCCAGGCACGGGCGAACTGGATGAGGAACAGGTAGTCCTGCACCAGATAAGTCCGGAAGGCATCCTCGGCCAGGGTGCCATCACCCATCTGGCGCACGAAAGCATGGTTGACGTAGCTGTCCCATTGCGGCGCGCAGGCGGCCTTGAGGCGGTCGAAGATATCCATGGGTTACGCCTCCCCTTCGTATACGGCGTCGAAGAATGCACGCTCCAGCGCCACGGTGCGCAGGAAGAAATCGGTGGTGACCGCTGCCTCCCTGGGTCCGACGCGGTCCAGCTCGGTACGCAGGAACGCGACGAAATCGCGGAATGCCGGGTTGTCGTGGAGGGTGATCCACTCGGCATGGACGAAGTTCTCCGGCAACGGCTGCGGCGCTTTGACGGCCCAGTCCAGGTAGAGCCATTCGGCCACGTTCAGCACTGCCAGCGCCGCTGCGTACGAGCGGGTCGCCGCGGCTTCGCGCATGATCGACTTGAAGCCTGCGGTGGGGAGCGTGTCCTGCGGCCGCTCACGCTCCGTGGGACTGACGCCCAGCGCTTCGAACGCGCGCAGGAAGTAGGTGTTTTCCTCCCCCGAGATCATCCCGGCAAAGCGTCCCAGCCGCAGACGCGCCTCGAAGGTGTCCGCCGTCGCGATAGCCGCGCCCAGCAGAGTCAGGAAACTGTCGAGGAAGCGATGGTCTTGCACCAGGTAGCGGACCATCACGGTATCCGGCACGCGGCCCTCGAAGAGTTCGTTGACAAAGCGGTGTTCGACCGCCGCTGTCCAGGAGGGCTCGCTCTGGCTGCGCAGGGTTTCGGTGAAGCGTTCGGTCACGGTGCTGTCCTCGGGAGAGTGGCAGCGAGACCGCAGGTATCGGGCATGGAGCGGCCTCGCGATGAGACCGGCAAAGAAGGCAGGTTGGCTATCCCATCCCTTCGCCGGCATGATCCGGATCAGGTTCGAAGGGTCACCGCGCTGCGAAGTGCCAGCGGTTTCTCAGCCCGTTGCAGGGCTCCCCTTGGTAGGCGTCATGTATACAGCAGGTAAAGGGTGGCTGTCATGCAGGGCATGTCCACGAAGCGCCGCCAGGCGGCGCTCGTGCTCCGGATCTCGCGGGGCCGCTATTTGCGGGCCTCCAGTATCAGATTGAAAGGTGTCTCGGCCGCTCGCCGGAAATGGCTGAACCCTGCCTGCGCAAACACATCGCGCAAGCGCGTTTCGCCGGCTTGGGCGCCGAGCCCGAGGCCAACTTCCTGGGACAGGGAGTTGGGCGTGCAGATGAACGTCGATGCTGCGTAGAACAACCTCCCGACTGGGTTGATGTTGTCGTCCAGCGTGTCCTCGGCGTAAGGCTCGACCAGCAACACCGTGCCGTCGGCCTTCAACGACTGATAGGCGTGGCGCGCGGCGCCAACCGGATCACCCATGTCGTGCAGGCAATCGAAGTAGCACACCAGGTCGTAATCGTTGCCGGGATAGTCCTTTGCTGCGCCCTGCTCGAAGCGGACTTGCTCGCTGACCCCGCCCTCTTTCGCCCGCTCGGTGGCGGTGGTAATGGACGGCGCGTGGTAGTCGAAACCGACAAACCGTGAAGCGGGATATGCCTTGGCCATGACGATGGTCGAGGCGCCATGCCCGCAGCCGACGTCGGCGACCTTGGCGCCCGCCTTGAGTTTCTCGACCACGCCCTCCAGAGCAGGCAGCCACTCGGCCACCAGGAAGGTCTTGTAGCCCGGCCGGAAGAAGCGCTCGGTGCCGCTGAACATGCAAGGGTGATGGTCTCCCCAAGCCAGACCGCCGTCGCCGCGCATGGCGGCCACCAGCTTGTCCTTGTCGTGGAACAGCGAGGCAATCACCATCGCGCCGCCGGCGATGTACACCGGCGAGTCTTCAACCGCCAGCGCCAGGGCCTGTTCTTCGGGCAGCACGAAAGTCCCGTCGTGGTGTTCCATGTAACCCGAGGCCGCCTGGGCGCTGAGCCACTCGCGGACCAGGCGTGGGTGACAGCCGGTCTTGGCGGCCAGCGCCTCGGGGGTAATCGGCTGGCTATCGGCCATGGCCTTGTACAGGCCAAGTTCATCACCGAGGATGACGTTGGCCAGGATGGCCGCAGCACCCATGTCGGACACCAGTCTGCCCATGAATTCGTGAAGCTTGGCTTCGTCCATGTCATGCCCTCCTGCACAGGATGAAGGGACACTAAGTTTAGTTCGCGGCACGGCGTGTGATGCGTCAGGCGGACAAACGTCGCGTTTTGCTGTCGAGACCGTTTGTCGAGACGTCTCGTGTTTATGCCAACCGCTGCGCCGGTTCTTGCTCTAAACAGGTGTACTCATCAACAGCGTCTCAAGGAGAGCTCCATGCCTGTGTCCCATGATCTTTACCAGGATCTGCATTACCCCCGCGAAATCGTCCAGCAGCGCCGACAGCAAGACCCCGAGCTCGATCGCCTGCTGGATGAATACGTGGACATCGACAATCAGGTACTGGCGGCGGAATCGATTTCGGCGGGCAATTTCGAGGATGATGACCTGCGCCGGCTGAAAGAGCGCCGCCTGGCGACCAAATACCGGATCGAGCTGCAGCTGGACAAGAGCAACAAGGCTCGGGCCGGTTCATGACCCGCCTGGACCCCTTCGAGCTGCAGCGCTTTGTCGAGGCGCAGGACCCTGTGTTCGACCGGGTGATGCAAGAGCTGCGCAGGGGGTCCAAGCGCAGCCACTGGATGTGGTTCGTGTTTCCGCAGATCCAGGGCCTGGGCCACAGTACGATGGCTGAGCGGTATGCCATTACGGGCGTGGCCGAGGCACGGGCATATCTTCACCATGAGGTGCTGGGGCCCAGGCTTCGGGACTGTGTCGAAGCCCTGCAGCTGCACTCGGACAAGAGCGCGCTACAGATCCTCGGGCATCCGGATGACTTGAAGCTGCGGTCCTCGTTGACGTTGTTTGCGGGGATCGAGCCTGAGGGCTCGGTATTTCACCAGGCCCTCGATTGCTTCTTCGAAGGCAAGCCGGACGAAAGAACTGTCCAGCGAGTGCGCTCGGTGCAATGAATGGACAACGGGTCTTCAGCTGCTGATCAGGGCGCTGGCCCCCGCATGGGCAACCAGTGCGTCCTGGTCCGGCTTGACGCCTGAAACCCCGACGGCCCCCACCACCTGCCCGTCCACCACAACGGGTACCCCACCTTCCAGCGAGGTCAGCAGTGGTGCCGAGAGAAACGCGCTGCGCCCGCCATTGACCATGTCTTCATACCCCTTGGTTTCCCGGCGCCCCAAGGCCGCCGTACGGGCCTTTTCGGTCGCGATGTAGGCGCCGATCGGCGCGCAGCCGTCGAGCCGCTCGAGGGCCAGCGGGTGACCGCCATCATCGACCACGGCAATCGCCACGTTCCATTGATTGGCGTGGGCCTGCGCACGTGCCGCGTGCAGGATCTGCAGGGCATCGCTCAGGCTGAGTACGGCTTTGGTAAACATGGCAAGTCCTCGAAAAAAACCTAAGAGTAGCGTGTCAGGCCATGGCCTGATCAACCAGTTCGATCCAATGCCTGACCGGAGTGCGGCCAGCGCTGTCCAGATGGACCTGGCAGCCGATATTGGCGGTGGCGATTACCTGCGGACGGCCGCTCTCAAGGGCGTTGAGCTTGTTGTCACGCAACTGGCGCGACAGCACCGGCTGAGTCAGCGAGTAGGTTCCGGCCGATCCGCAGCACAGGTGGGCATCGGGCACGGCGGTCAGGTGAAAGCCCAGCCGGGCAAGCACCGATTCCACGGCACCCCCCAGCTTTTGTGCGTGCTGCAAGGTACACGGGCAGTGGAAGGCCAGGCTCCGTTCGGCATGCACGCCGAGCTGCTCCAGCGGCGCGTCACGCAGCACTTCCACCAGGTCCCTGGCCAGCTCGCTGACATGCCGGGCCTTGTCCGCATAGCGTGGATCGTGCTCCAGCAGATGGCCATAGTCCTTGATGAACGCGCCGCAACCACTGGCGGTCTGCACGATCGCCTCGGCTCCCGCCTCGATGGCCGGCCACCAGGCATCGATATTGTGCCGGGCACGGTCCAGCCCCGCTTCCTGGGCATTGAGATGGTAGTCCACCGCCCCGCAGCAGCCGGCCTGCCGCACCGGCTCGACGCTGACCTGGAGGCGATCGAGCACCCGCGCCGCGGCAGCGTTGGTATTGGGCGACAGCCCCGGTTGCACGCAGCCTTCGAGCATCAGCACGCGCCGCGCATGGCGCAGCGCCGGGCGCACGCCGGCCGGATCCACCTGGCGCGGCAGCTTGGCCTTGAAGAACCCTGGCAGGACGGGTCTCAACAGGCTGCCAGTGTCGACCAGCGCCTTGAACAGCCCGGCATGCGGGACTACCGCCCTCACCCCAGCGCGCAGCATCCGATCGCCCAGCGAGCGCGGAACCTGTTGCTCGACAACCTCGCGGCCGATGTCCAGCAGATTGTGGTACTGCACCCCTGAGGGACAGGTGGTTTCGCAGTTGCGGCACGTCAGGCAGCGATCGAGGTGCTCGAGCGTGCTGGCGGTGGGCGTGTGGCCCTCCATGACCTGCTTCATCAAGTAGATACGTCCACGCGGGCCGTCGAGCTCGTCGCCCAGCAACTGGTAGGTAGGGCATGTGGCGTTGCAGAAACCGCAGTGCACGCAGCTGCGCAAGATGGCTTCGGCTTCCTCGCCGCGCGGCAGCGCGCGGGCCTGTTCACTCAGATGGGTTTGCATGGTCGGCCTCAGAGGTCTGCGTACATACGCCCGGGGTTCAAGATGCCCTGCGGGTCCATTTGCGCCTTGAGCTGGCGGTGGTAGCGCAGCAGCAGCGTGGGCAGCGGGTGAAAGGGGCTGTCGCCCCCGGCAAGGCACGTTGCATGGCCGCCTGCGCGGCTGGCCAGGGCACGGATCGGCTCGGCCTCGGCGTCACTCTTGAGCCAACGCTGGGCACCGCCCCAGTCGATAAGCTGCGCGCCGGGCAGGTCCAGGGATGGCGTGGCCTGTGGCAGGCTCAGTCGCCAGAGCGGCCTGGGGTCGTCGAAAAAGGCCAGGCGCTGCTCGCGCAAGGCCTCCCAGAAACCCGGTTCGACGGTCTCGCAGCCAAGCCGCTCACGGGCAGCCGCGACCGAGCCTTCCCCGCCCTCGAGACGCAGGTGCAGGGCCCGGCCGTCATGGCAGGCTGCGGTCAGCGGCAGCGGTTGCTGGCCCCATTCGGCGAGCCGGCGCAGGGCCTCGCTGGCGTCGACGGCCAGGCGCAGATTGGCCACCGCACGCGGCTTGGGCAGCACCTTGAGCGACACCTCGGTGATCACGCCCAGGCAGCCAAAGCTGCCCGCCATCAGCCGCGAGAGGTCATAACCGGCGACATTCTTCATCACCTCGCCACCAAAGCGCAGGTGCTTGCCATGACCGGTGATCAGCCGCGTGCCGAGCACGTAGTCGCGCACCGAACCGGCCCAAGGGCGCCGCGGCCCGGACAACCCCGCCGCGACCATGCCACCCACGGTGGCGCCCGGCCCCAGGTGCGGTGCCTCACAAGGCAGGCACTGACCCTGGGCGTCCAGCGCCTGCTCCAGTTCCAGCAGCGGTGTGCCCGCGCGTACGGTCACGACCAGCTCGGTGGGGTCGTAGCTGACAATACCCTGATGAAGCCGGGTGTCCAGGGTTTCGCCGCTCACCGCCCGGCCAAGCCCGGCCTTGCTGTCGCTGCCCTGGATACGCAAGGGGCGTCCTGCCGCCAGGGCATCCTGGACCTGTTCCAGCAACGACGCGCTGGCATCACATGCGCTGCTCATCAAAAACGCTCCAGTTCGGGAAATGGCAGCTTGCCCAGATGCACGTGCATGGCGCCGAACTCGGCGCAGCGGTGCAAGGTGGGGATATTCTTGCCGGGGTTGAGCAGCCCGCCTGGATCAAATGCCGCCTTGACCCCATGGAACAGGGTGATCTCATCGGCGCTGAACTGCGCGCACATCTGGTTGATCTTCTCGCGGCCTACCCCATGCTCGCCGGTGATGCTGCCGCCGACCGCCACGCACAGCTCCAGTATCTTCCCGCCCAGCGCCTCGGCGCGCTCCAGCTCGCCGGGCTGGTTGGCATCGAAGAGGATGAGCGGGTGCATGTTGCCGTCCCCTGCATGAAACACGTTGGCCACGCGCAGGCCGTATTCGCTGGCGAGTTCGGAGATGCCATGCAGCACGCCCGGGAGCTCGCGCCGTGGAATGGTGCCGTCCATGCAGTAGTAATCCGGAGACAGACGCCCCACGGCCGGAAACGCATTCTTGCGCCCCGCCCAGAACCGCACGCGCTCGGCCTCATCGCGGGCCAGCCGTACCTCGGTGGCACCCGCGCGCTCGAGCACCTGGCCCACACGCACGCAGTCTTCGTGCACATCGGCTTCAACGCCATCGAGCTCGCACAACAGGATCGCCTCGGCGTCGACCGGGTAACCCGCGTGGATAAAGTCCTCGGCGGCGCGAATCGCCAGGTTGTCCATCATTTCCAGGCCCCCTGGGATGATGCCTGCGGCAATGATATCGGCCACCGCGGCGCCGGCTTTTTCCACCGAATCGAACGCCGCCAGCAGCACCTTGGCCACCTGGGGCTTGGGCAGGAGCTTGACTGTCACCTCGGTGATCACGCCCAGCATGCCCTCGGAGCCAGTGAACAGCGCCAGCAGGTCGAAGCCCGGGCTGTCGAGCGCGTCCGCGCCCAAGGTCAGCGGCTCGCCTTCGACGGTGAGGATGTCGACCTTGAGCAGGTTGTGCACGGTCAGGCCGTATTTCAGGCAGTGCACGCCGCCTGCGTTCTCGGCCACGTTGCCGCCGATCGAGCAGGCGATCTGCGAGGACGGGTCGGGGGCGTAGTACAGGTCGAAAGGCGCGGCGGCCTGGGAGATGGCAAGGTTGCGCACACCAGGCTGCACACGGGCGTAGCGCCCCGCGGGGTTGACCTCGAGAATCCGGTTGAAGCGCGCCATCACCAGCAACAGGCCCTGCTCCAGCGGCAGCGCGCCGCCCGAGAGGCCGGTTCCCGCACCGCGCGCCACCACGGGCACGTGTTTCTCGTGGCACAGCCTGAGCAGCGCCTGCACCTGCTCGATGCGCTGGGGCAGCGCCACCAGCAGGGGCGTGGTGCGGTAGGCCGACAGGCCGTCGCATTCGTAGGGCCGCAGGTCCTCCTCACGGTGCAGGATGTCGAGGTCGGGGAGGCGTTCATGCAGCGCCGCAAGGAGCTCGGCCTTGTTCACTTCTGGCAGTGCGCCATCGACGCGTTCGTCGTAGAGGATGTTCATGGCAGGCTCTGGGGTCTTGTTGTTATCGGTGGGCGTGTCCTCTGAGTGTAGCGGTAACGGTTTTCACCGGGTGCAGCTTGGGCCAGCGATCGGCTGCGTCAATCCGGGCCGCATTACAGGCAGACGCACCAGTGACCACCCTGCCTCGGACTGCGCCAGCGCAAGGCGCACACCATCCTGAGGCACCGTGTCGAGCAGTTCGACGGCCAGGTCGCCCACCATCCAGTTGGCGGTGTTGGAGGCGATCACGCGGCCATCGGCGGACAACAGCACAGCCTCATGCTCCAGGCGCATCAGACTGCGCACCAGCAGGCGTTCGACGTTGTGCAACGACAGATCCAGCCCGGCCACGCCGATGAAGCGCCCCTGAACCATGATCGGAATCGTGAAGGTCAGCACGTACATGTTGGTGCCGTAGAGGTCCACGTACGGGCCTTCCACCACTGGCTTGCCGCTGTCACGCGGGCGGCTGTACCAGGGCATGGCGGTGTAGTCGTAGTAGTTCTCGCGGCGCCGGTCGAAGTTGGGGCGCAGCGGCAGGGTCTTGCCGGCGTCGGCCAGGTACCACCATTCCAGGTGCATCTCCCGGTCCGCCAGACACCCCGGCTCGAGAATCACCCCGCCACCACAGCCAAACGCTCCCGTGGCCAGCAGTTGCCGGTCGATGGCCGGGCGCAGCGTGGCAAGGTCCTTGGCGCCTGGCTGGCGGCCTTCGGAGAGGACACGCTCCCAGAGCGCCTGGGTTTCATCCACCAGCTGGCGCACCTGGCTGAAAATCGTCTCCAGGGTAGTGTCGAGCTGTCGGGCGCACACCGCCAGCGGGTCGTTATCGCTCAGGGCAAACATGGCATTACCTCACGCAGATTCGGCTTTCTTCTTATGTAGAGCGGTAGAGCACGCAAATACCTCGCCAGCCTGGCGTGCGTCGGCTTCAAGCCTCGTCTGTTTCCGCCAGCAACTCCAGGCGCAGGCTGATCAGGCGCTTGATGCCCCGGCTGACATGAGCCTCGGCCAGTGCGCCGGCCAGCACTGCGTCACCCCCGACCAGTGCCTGCAAGATCGCCCGGTGCTCCTGCTCGACCACCTCCACATCGCCGCCACCGGCAGCCTCCAGCCACAAGAGCTCACCGACCTCTGACTGCAGGCGCATTTCGGCATGGGTCAGGCGCAGGGACTGGGCGGCAGCCGCCACTTCGATGTGAAAGCGCGCATCGGCGCGATGACGGGCCAGGCGCGTGCCCGCCTGGTGCAGCGTCTCGATATGCTGGGCAATGCGCGACTGCTGCTCGCCCGTGCTGCGCTTGGCAGCCAGCCGCGCGGCGGTTCCGGAGATGGCGGTCTGCTCGTCGCCCAGGTCGCGCAGGTCCGGCCCGCTCATGTCGCGCAGGCGTTGCAGCAGATGTGCCTCGGGCAACTCGACGGGCGCACACACGAAGCTGCCGCCATTCCGTCCGCGCCGGGTCTCGATCAATCCGCGCTGGCGCAGCACCACCAACGCCTCGCGCAAGGTGACCGTGGCCACGCCGAGCTGAAGCGCCAGCTCCGATTCGCTGGGCAACTGCTGGCCCTCGGCAAACAGACCGAGCTCGATGGCTTCCACCAGCCTGCGTGCCACTTCATCGGTCCGCCCTTCCTGGCGCAGCCGAATGAAAGCAGTATTACGAGCAGTGTTCAGGGCATTCATTGCCTCTCCTAATCGAGCGGTGCAAGGCTTGGCTGACGGGCCTCGGGTAAAAGGTTGGTTTCGCATCTTATAGCTAACCGACCGCCGTGCGATACCGCTGAAACGCAGCTTCAAGCCGATGAATGCAACAGTTGGCAATACTCAAGGTTTAAGATATGGTTTTATAGGTTTACTGATTTCTTACAGGCAAGCGTTCCCCTTTGCCTGCGCAAGCGACTTTCCAACTACAAGACCGACCAAGGAATACGCCATGCAAACCAAACTTCTGATCGACGGCCAATTGGTCGAAGGCCAAGGCAACCCCTATGCCGTCTACAACCCCTCCGAGGGGTCGGTACTGGTGAACATCGCCGAGGCCAGCAGCGCCCAGGTCGATGCCGCAGTCCAGGCCGCCGACCGCGCATTCGAGGGCTGGTCGCAGACGCCGCCCAAGGAGCGCGCGCTGTTGCTCCTCAAGCTGGCCGACCGTATCGAAGCCGAGGCGCAGACCCTCGCCCGCCTCGAGTCGCAGAACTGTGGCAAGCCCTTCCAGGCCGCGCTCAACGACGAAATCCCCGCGATCGCCGATGTGTTCCGTTATTTCGCGGGCGCCAGCCGCTGCCTGTCGGGCTCTGCGGGCGGCGAGTACCTGCCGGGGCATACCTCGATGATCCGCCGCGACCCGCTCGGCGTGGTCGCCTCCATTGCCCCGTGGAACTACCCGCTGATGATGGTCGCCTGGAAGATCGCCCCAGCGCTCGCGGCCGGTAACTGCGTGGTGCTCAAGCCCTCCGAGCAGACCCCGCTGACCGCACTGGAGCTGGGCCGCATCATCGCCGACCTGTTCCCGGCCGGCGTGGTCAATATCCTGTTCGGCCGCGGCCCGACCGTGGGCGAGCCCCTGGTCAATCATCCCAAGGTGCGCCTCGTGTCCCTGACGGGCTCGATTGCCACCGGGGCGCGCATCATCTCCAGCACCGCCGCCAGTGTGAAACGAACCCACATGGAACTGGGCGGCAAGGCCCCGGTACTGATCTTCGACGATGCCGACATCGACGCCGCTGTCGAAGGGATCCGCGCCTTCGGCTTCTACAATGCCGGGCAGGACTGCACCGCCGCGTGCCGCCTGTATGTGCAGCAAGGCGTCTACGACCGTTTTGTCAGCAAGCTTGGCGAGGCCGTGGCCAGCCTGCGCCATGGCCTGCAGGACGATCCGCAGACCGAGCTCGGCCCACTGATCACCCGCGAGCACCTGGAGCGCGTCGAAGGCTTTGTCGAGCGCGCCAAGGCCCAGCCGCACATTCGCGTGGTCACCGGCGGCAAGCGTGTCGAAGGTCCGGGCTTCTTCTTCGAACCGACCGTGCTGGCCGACGCCCGCCAGGATGACGAGATTGTCCAGCGCGAAGTCTTCGGTCCGGTCGTGAGCGTTACTCCCTTCACCGACGAAGCACAGGCCCTGGCATTCGCCAACGACTCTGAATATGGCCTCGCCTCCTCCGTGTGGACGCGCGACGTCGGGCGTGCGAACCGCCTGGCGGCGCGACTGCAATACGGCTGCACCTGGGTGAACACCCACTTCATGCTGGTCAGCGAAATGCCTCATGGCGGCATGAAGCAGTCGGGCTATGGCAAGGACATGTCCATGTACGGCCTGGAAGACTACACCTGCGTGCGCCACGTGATGTTCAAGCACTGATTCTGCCCCGCGGCGCACCTCACCAGTGCGCCGCGCACTGACCCAGTGCCCTCCCTGAAGTGATGACCCCCTGAAACACCTGAAACAACGCCCTGTTTCAGCGTTCGGTATAAAACATATAAAACCATAGGCAATATGGCATGGGATCTGCTTTGTTCCTTGCATGAGTCTTGAACCAGCCGACTTTGTTACCGCCGGGCACATCCGGGGTAACGGCTTACGAGGTGTGTCACCATGCTAATCACCGGCATCAAGAGCCGCCCGGTCTACGACCAGCTGCACCCCATGACAGGCGGCCTGCGTCACCTGGTTGCGGGCCAGGGCAGTGGCGGCGCCGCCATGCTGCGACTGATCGCGGACATGTCGCCTTCCCAGCGCCAGCGCAGCACCCTGCTCTATTCCACTGAGTCCTTCTCTGGCCACGACCACCTGCACGCACTGCAGACCGTCGAGGCCGCTGGCCTTGAGGTGTTTCCCAGCAACCAGGCCCTGATCGATGCCCTGCACCTGCACCTGGGCGCCGCCCACATGGGCACCCGGCTGTACCTGAGTGGCTCGGAAAGCTTTATCGGTACCGCCATGCAAGCGGCCAATGCGGTAGACCTGAACCGTGATGAAGTGTTGCGCGAACACAGTGGCACCCTCGTACGCCGAGTGTGGTGCGCGCACTGCGACACCTACACCGAGAACGTCACCCACCGTGTGTTCACCTGCCCCGGCTGCCAGCTCAGCCTGGTGGTGCGTGACCACTACTCGCGTCGCCTGGCCGCCTTCCAGGGCATCAAGGCCGACGGCGAAGTCCCGGGCGAAATGCCAGCTGCCGAGGAGCTCGACACATGAATACCCATAACGGCACCTTGAGCGTGCGCGTGGCCCGCATCGAGTCGCTGACCCCGGAGATAAAGCGTTTCACCCTGGTCGACCCGGAAGGCAAGCACTTGCCCGCGTTTTCAGGCGGCAGCCACGTGGTGGTCGTCCTGGAAGCGGGCGACAAGACCCACCGCAACGCCTACTCGCTGATGAGCTCGCCCTACGACTCCAGCGCCTACCAGATCGCTGTGCGCCGGGTGTGCGAAGGACGCGGCGGCTCGCGTCACCTGCACGACCAGGTGGTGGAAGGCGACCTGCTGCAGATCCTGCAGCCCGCAAACCTCTTCCCGCTGGCCAAGCACGCCCGCCAGCACCTGTTCATTGCCGGGGGCGTAGGCATCACGCCGGTCTACTCGCAACTCGAAGAGCTGCAGATCAAGCAGGCGGCCTTCGAGCTGCACCTGGCCGTGCGCGGTCCGGAGCACACGGCGCTGGGCCTGGAACTCAAGGCGCGCTTCGGCGAGCGGGTGCACCTTTATGTGCAGGGCCACGGCCCGCGCCTGGAGATCCGTGATGTGCTGGCGTCGCGCCCCTTGGGCAGCCACGTGTATGTGTGCGGCCCGGACAGCATGATCGACGACACCCTCGACAGCGCCCACGCCTTGGGCTGGACAGACAGCCACATCCATTACGAGCGCTTTGTCGAGCAAGGCTCAAGCGGCCAGCCGTTCAGCGTCACCCTGGCGCGCCAGGGCGTGACGATCGAGGTGCCGGCCGAGCAGTCGCTGCTCGAAGCCGCCGAACAGGCCGGGTACAAGGTGCCCTACCTGTGCCGCGGTGGCGCGTGTGGCTACTGCGAGACCGAAGTGCTAGAGGTCGAGGGCGAACTCGACCACCGCGATGACTGGCTCAGCGAGGAAGACAAACTGAGCCGCCGCAAATTCATGCCTTGCGTATCCCGCGCCAACTGCAGCCGCCTGGTCGTAGACCTCTGAGACAGGACAATAAAAAGATGACCGTTTTCAAGCCGATCGAAACCTACGCCGATGTTGGCGGGCACACCTACTCCAACAGCCGCGACGCAGTGCTGCGCCTGCCGTTCCCATACCCCGAAGACCAGTACATGTACTCGATGAACGTCGAGCCGCATGTGCCCTTTGGCACCGGTGCGCTGCGCGCGCAGTTCGACATCGACGAGCATTACATCTCCGAGTGTCATCACCGGGCGCAGACGCTCGATGGCCAGCCCGGCGTGCACTATGCCGCACTGCCGCACATGATGGAGGCGCAGTGGGACCTGCTCGAACTGCTCATGGAATCGTACTCGCGCGATTTTCCCGAGCATTTCACCCTGGAAAAAAAGGGCAGCCAGTGGCACTGGATCAACCGCCCGCTGCAGATCGACCAGACCTTCACGTTCGGTGACGCCAGCACCCTGCCGATGGACCCGATGGAGTACATCACCCGACAGGCGCAAGGCGAGTTCATCCTGCTCGAAGAGCGCGACGAGACCCTGGTGATGGGCGCGGGCATGGCCACCCAGCGCGCGGACTATTCGCTGCGCTTCAACCTTGGCATGAGCTTCATGGAGTTTCACGGCCCGGTGCCCAAGCTTCATGAAATGGGCATCCTGCAGCGTGCGCTGAAGTTCCTGCTGCGCCTGCGCCCAGGCCACCCGGTGCGCCGTACCAACTGGTCGATCACCGTCAATCCGCGCCTTGAGACCTCGGCCGAGACCCTGCCTGACTGGGCGCCGGACCGCACGGTGGTCACCGCCGAAAACGTCGGCCAGCTGGTCAACCTCCGCGTCGAGCTGCAACCCCTGCACCGCCTGCCGCGCAGCAACGCCGTGCTGTTCCCGGTGCGCACCTACCTGGTCAGCCTCGAGCAATTGGCCGAGTTCGCCCCGCAGTGGGCCAAGCGCATGCACCGGGTAATCCGCGACCTTGACCAGGAGCTGGTGGACTACAAGGGCTTCACCCGCTATCGCGATGCCATGGTTGCCTGGCTCTCGCAATATGACGACGGCACTCCGGTCGACGAGAGCCGGCAGTAACGCTTCCACAGGCGCGCCCGCTCGGCGCGCCGCCACCCATCGATGTGCTTGCCATCCAGGGATCACCCATGAAAACAATACGAAATTTCCTGCCTGAGAGCTGGAGTCTGGTGTTCTCCGCCGCAGCATCTGCCTACGGCGTCGGCCTGTTGGGCCTGTGGGCCTTGCCCTTTCTGATCAGCGCGATCATTCATGATCTTGCGCTCAATGAGGCCCAGGCCGGGATCCTGATGTCCGCCGAATTCGGTTTCACCATGCTCGCCTCGTTGGTGATCGCCCCGTTCATGGGGCGTGCGCCACGCAGGACGCTTGCGCTCGGCGGCACCCTGCTGGCCATCGTGGCCAACATTGCGAGCGCCAACATAGGGGATATCTACGCCCTGGCCGCCGTACGCTGCCTGGCCGGACTCGGTGCAGGCCTGGCGCTGGCCTGCGGTAACGCCGCGGTGTCGAGTGCCCGGCATCCGGACCGCATTGCAGGGCACATGAACGTGCTGTCGGTGCTGCTGATGATCGTGGTCATGCTCGGCTACGCCAAGGTCATGGCGCTGTATGGCCTGCCGGGGCTGTACTACGCCATGGCCGCGACCATGGCAGTGATGCTGCTGGCCATCCCCATGCTCGCGCAACGCGCACCTGTCGCCGAGGCCGTCCCTTCCACTGCGCGCAAGAGCGGTACGGGCAACGTGCTGCTGAGCCTGCCGGCCATCTGCATGATGCTCGCGATGTTCGTCTTCCAGGCCCGTGACACCATGGGCTGGGCGTTTGTCGAGCGCATTGGCACCTTGGTTGGCTACACCGGTGACGAGCTTGGCGTGCTGCTCTCGGTGCAGTCGGTGGTGGGTTTGATCGGCCCGTTGATCGCCGCGATGATCGGCAAGCGCTTCGGCATGAGCACCCCGGTGATCCTGGCGATCCTGCTGACCGGTGGGACCAGCCTCAGCTACGTGCTCGGGGAACATTCCAAGACCTTGTATACCGCCGGAGTGATGACCATTTGCGTCACCTACTTCTACGCGCTGAGCTACCTCACTGGCCTGGCTGCGGAGCTCGACCGCGAAGGCCGCGTCGTTGCGGCGGCCAGCAGCTTCCTGAGCCTGGGGCTGGCGGTGGGGCCGGCGATCTCTGGCGGGTTGATCTCGCTGGGCGGGTTCAGTCTTGCGGCCTGGGGGATTGGCGTGACCGTGGTGTTGACCTTGCTGCTGGTGATCGTGCCGTTGGCCAGTGTTCGACGGGAGTCGGTGGGGTTATCGCCGGTGATGGCGTTGTAACGCTCGCGCGCGCCGTTCCGGGACGACGCAACGCCGTTCCGGGACGACACAGCCGGGCCATCACCCCCGCGCGCGCAACATTCCACGCTCGATGATGAAATCGATCACCGCCTGCAACCCTTGTCCCGTCTTCAGGTTGGTAAACGCCCAGGGCCGCTCAGGGCGCATCCGGTGGGTGTCCTTTTCCATGACTTCCAGCGATGCGCCGACATAGGGCGCCAGGTCGATCTTGTTGATCACCAGGAAATCCGACTTGGTAATGCCCGGCCCACCCTTGCGCGGGATCTTCTCGCCTTCGGCCACGTCGATCACGTACACCGTCAGGTCGGCGAGCTCAGGGCTGAAGGTGGCGCTGAGGTTGTCTCCTCCGCTCTCGACAAAGATGACTTCCAGGTTGCCGAACTTGCGCGCCAGGTCCTCGACCGCCGCGAGGTTCATCGAGGCATCCTCGCGAATGGCGGTGTGCGGGCAGCCGCCTGTCTCGACACCGACAATGCGCTCGGGCGCCAGGGCGCCGGCTTCGGTGAGGATGCGCTGGTCTTCCTTGGTGTAGATGTCGTTGGTCACCACGGCAATTTCATAGTGGTCGCGCATGGCCTTGCACAGGGCTTCGAGCAACGCGGTCTTGCCGGAGCCGACAGGGCCGCCGACACCGACGCGCAGGGGTTGTTGGTAGCTTTGCATGGGGGCAATCCTCAAGAACGGAACAATCGGGTGTATTGGGTTTCGTGTCGCGCCGAGGCGATGGCCAGCAGCGGCAGGCTGCCGCCAAGCTGGTCGTCGCCCAGTGCCAGTGCCTGGTCGAGCACCTCGGGCAGCGCTTGGCTGAGGTCACGCAGCAGGGTCTGGGCAGCCTGCTGGCCAAAGGGCACAAGCTTGACCCCGGCCATGACCGCGCCTTCGAGCCAGGCGAAGCCATGGCCCAGAGAGAGGTCGCGCAGGGGCACGTTCCAGTGCGCACCCAACCAGGCCATGCCGGCAAGCTGGCTCTGCGCGAGACTGTCGCGCCAGGCAGGATCCTGTGACAGTTGCCAGCCATCGAGCAGGCGCGCCAGGGCGCTGCCGCGCTGGCGCTCTTCAAGGCGCAGCTCGGCGGTTTCACGGTTGGCCAGCAAGAATCGCGTCCAGTAGGCGAAGGCCTGGGCATCATCGCCCTGGCAGGCGCGGTACAGCCGTGCCAGTACAGGCCAGTCGAGGCAACCCAGGGTGTCGTGCAACTGCTCGCGCTGCCAGGCGCAAAAGCCGGCGGTGTCAGCCACCCACCCCGCCTCCACGGCCCATTCCAGGCCCTGCGAGTAGGTGAAGCCGCCCACCGGCAAGCCGGGGCTGGCCAGCTGCAGCACGCGCAACAGCGCCAGGTCGGCCTGCATCAGCCTGCCAGGACCAGCGCCGCGCCCGCCAGCAGGCCGCCACCAAAGGCTTGCTGCAAGCGAGCATGACGACGCAGCAGAACGCCCGCGCCGAAGCCTGCCGCCAGCAACAGGCCGCTGACCGCCACAAAGCCTGCGCTGAACAGCCAGAACGCGCCGGGACTGGCTTCCACGCCATGGGCCCAACCATGGAACAGCGCGAACAGCGGCATGGCCAGGGCAAGCCACAGCTGACGGCCAGGCACCAGCAAGGCGGCGGCCGCCACCAGCAGCGAGCCAATGATCATCTGTTCCATGCCGATCACGCCGCCGAACAGGTGCCCTAGCACGGCCCCGCCGAACATCGCGCCCAGGGTCATCAGCGGCAAGGTCAAGGTGCGGCCGGTCAGCGCAGCGAGCACGCCGGTGCCCAGCAACATGAGCAGGTGGTCGAGGCCGGTAAGTGGGTGCAGCAGACCGTCCTGCAGCGGATGCGTGTCATGGCCGGGATGGGCGAAGGCAGGGACGGCGACCAGCAGGAGGATCAGGGCGAGGGACTTTTTCATGGCAGGTTCTTCTTCGGGTGGAGATCAGGAGTGAGCGTGGCCAGGGAGTCGCACGAAGGGGTGATCCTGGGCGTGATCATGGCTGTGACCGTGACCGTGTGGTGCACTCTGGTAGGCCCCGGCCTCGGGCTCGAACGGCGCCTGCTCGGTCTCGACTGCGAGACCCAGCCCGCGCAGCATGTCGTCCAGCACATGGTCGTGCTGGTAGCGCAGCAGGCCGGACTCGATCTGCAGCGGCACGTGCCGGTTCCCCAGGTGGTAGGCGGCGCGGGCCAGCAGCAGCGGGTCGGCGCAGCGTACGGTGGATACCGCTTCGTTTGCTGCGAGCACGCGGATCACGTGTACGCCCTGCTCGTCGCCGAGCAGTTCGCCGCCACGCAACAGGTGGCCACGCTCAAGCATCAGGCCAGCATCGCGGCCATCGTCTAGCTGTACGCGCAGGCGGCTCTTGATGCGCGCATCCACGCTCAGCGTGACGCTGCCGGTGGTCGCGGCACCCTCGGTGACACGACGGGTCAGAACAATCATGTAGCCTCCATCAGAACAGGAAATAACGCTGGGCCAGCGGCAACTGGGTAGCCGGTTCGCAGACCAGCAACTCGCCATCGGCGCGCACCTGGTAGGTTTGCGAGTCGACTTCGATCACCGGTTGCAGACTGTTGTGCACCATGTCTGCCTTGCGCACCTGGCGACAGCCCTTGGCCACGCCGATCAGACTGCGCAGGCCGAGCTCCGTGGCAAGCCCACGGTCCATCGCAGCCTGGGACAGGAAGGTCATGCGCGTGGCATGGCGGGCCGCGCCAAGGCTGCCGAACATGGGCCGGTAGTGGACCGGTTGGGGAGTCGGGATCGAGCCGTTGACGTCGCCCATGGGCGCCGTGGCAATCATCCCGCCCTTGATCACCAGCGCCGGTTTCACCGCGAAGAAGGCCGGTGCCCAGAGCACCAGGTCCGCCAGCTTGCCTACCTCGATCGAGCCCACTTCATGCGCGATGCCATGGGTCAGCGCCGGGTTGAGGGTGTACTTGGCGATGTAGCGCTTGACCCGGAAGTTGTCGCTGTAGTCGCTGTCGGGCTTCAACGGCCCTCGGCGCAGTTTCATCTGGTGGGCGACCTGCCAGGTGCGCAACACCACTTCGCCGACGCGGCCCATGGCCTGGGAGTCGGACGAAGTCATGGAGAACGCCCCCATGTCGTGCAGGATGTCTTCGGCGGCGATGGTCTCACGGCGGATGCGCGACTCGGCGAACGCCACGTCCTCGGGAATGCTGGGGTCCAGGTGGTGGCAGACCATGAGCATGTCCAGGTGCTCGTCGACGGTGTTGACCGTGTAGGGCAACGTCGGGTTGGTCGAGGACGGCAGCACATTGGCCTGACCTGCTGCGCGGATGATGTCCGGCGCATGGCCGCCACCCGCACCTTCGGTATGGAACGTATGGATCGTGCGGTCACCAATGGCCGCCAGCGTATCTTCGATGCAACCGGACTCGTTGAGCGTGTCGGTGTGGATCGCCACCTGCACATCCATTTCCTCGGCCACGCTCAGGCAGCAGTCGATGGCCGCCGGGGTGGAGCCCCAGTCTTCGTGCAGCTTCATGCCCACGGCACCAGCGTCGATCTGTTCGCGCAGGGCTTCAGGACGCGAGGCGTTGCCCTTGCCCAGCAGGCCGATGTTGATCGGCAGGCTGTCCGCGGCCTGGAGCATGCGCGCCAGGTACCAAGGGCCCGGTGTGCAGGTCGTGGCGTTGGTGCCGGTGGCCGGGCCCGTGCCGCCGCCGATGAACGTGGTGATGCCGCTGGTCAGCGCCTCTTCCACCTGCTGTGGGCAGATGAAGTGGATGTGCGAGTCGACTCCGCCTGCGGTGACGATCTTGCCTTCGGCGGCGATGACTTCGGTGCCCGGCCCCACTGGCACGGTCACGCCCGGCTGCACATCAGGATTGCCAGCCTTGCCGATCGCGGCGATGCGCCCGGCCTTTATGCCGATGTCCGCCTTGACGATCCCCCAGTGGTCGATGATCAAGGCGTTGGTCAACACCAGGTCCATGCACTCGGCCGAGCGCATCTGGCCCTGTCCCATGCCGTCGCGGATCACCTTGCCGCCGCCGAACTTGACCTCCTCGCCGTAGACCGTGAAGTCCTTTTCCACTTCCACCCAGAGGGCTGTGTCGGCCAGACGCACACGGTCGCCGACCGTGGGCCCGAACATGTCGGCGTAGGCTCGACGCGACAGCCGGCTCATGCCTGCTCCTCCAGCGATCCCATCACCTTGCCCTGGAAGCCGTAGACCTCTCGTTTGCCTGCATAGGCCACCAACTGCACGGTGCGAGCCTGGCCGGGCTCGAAGCGCACTGCGGTGCCGGCGGGAATGTCCAACCGGTAACCACGGGCCGCGCCGCGGTCGAACACCAGCGCGTCGTTGACCTCGAAAAAGTGATAGTGCGAGCCGACCTGCACCGGTCGGTCGCCATGGTTGGCCACGCTGACGCTGGCGGTCGGGCGACCAGCGTTGAGTTCAATGTCGCCGGCGGCGACCTGGATTTCTCCTGGGATCATGCTGCGCTCCTGCGGCTGTCAGACGATGGGGTCATGCACGGTCACGAGTTTCGTGCCGTCGGGAAATGTGGCTTCGACCTGGACGTCGTGGATCATCTCGGGGACCCCCTCCATCACTTGCTCTCGAGTGAGTACGTCGCGCCCCAGGCTCATCAGCTCGGCCACGGTACGGCCATCGCGCGCGCCCTCCAGCACCGCGGCGCTGATCAACGCCACGGCTTCGGGATAGTTGAGCTTCACGCCACGGTCGCGGCGACGCTCGGCCAGCAAGGCTGCGGTGAACAGCAGCAGCTTGTCTTTCTCTCTAGGGGTCAGCTCCATCGTGCCTCTCTCAGGTAGCCCAGATACGCGGCGGGCATGGTGCCAGGCCGATCACGGCCGGACGCAGCACATGCCACAGGCGTTGCAGGGTGTGTTGCAGATGTTGGTTGTCGTGGTCGAGCAGGCGGATCACCAGCAACTGCCCTAGCAATGTGGCGCCAGCGGGTGTCGTCACGTCTTCTAGTTCGGCGCGCACCATGTCCAGCGTCGTGCCGTCGGCGGGTCCGGCGCAGAAAGTGGCCAGCAGCGGGTGGCCGGCAAGCTTGTTCAGGTTCCCGCCCTCGATGCGCAGGCGCTCATGCAGGCCGGGGTCGCCGGGCATGTCGATGATCAGCCGGCTGTCCAGCGTGCCGTGGCTGAACGTCTCGTTCATCACCGGACGGCCCAGGCACAGGGTTTCCCAGGCCAGCAGGCGCGCACCGGGCTCCAGGGTGAAGCGGCTCTGCAGCGCGGCGCGGGCACCCGCGAAGAAGATGCTGTCCTGTGGCAGCCACTCCAGGGTGCTGTCCTGCTCCAGGTGGAAATGCTGTGCAAGGTGGGAGGTCGGCCCGGCACTGCGGTAGAACTTGCTGGCACCCGGCATCGTCAGCAACGCATGGCTGCCCTCCTCCAGATGGATATCCAGGGCCAGACGATCGCCGCCCACAATGCCTCCTGGCGGGTGAAGTACGTAGACATGGCAGGGCGCGCCCTCTGGATAAAAGGGTCGCTGCACCAAAAGAGGTCCGAAGTGCGCGCGCGCACCAATACGGGTCTCCCGCTCGCGGCGCACGAAGCGCAGCTTGAGCTCCGCGCTCCAGCCTGACTGCGCATCCTGTTGCGTGATGGTTTCCGGCAGCGACATGCCTTAAAGTCCCGGTAAACACGGCGCACTGGGCGCCATGGTTGAACAACCTGCATGCGCTCGAGAACGCATGCCTGACCAATCGATCAGCAATCGACAGTCAGGCGTTTGCAGGTTGCGGGCCAACTCGGCAAGCGCCCTGTTGCGAGGCATTCACCGCCGTTGAGCGGGTGCGCGAACGCACCGTTGCGGAGCGCTTGCCACCTCACTTGTTACTTCAAAGGATTTGAAAACATGCAATTAGCCCCTGCCATCCCGGTGCTGCGTATCTTCTGCGTCGACAAAGCCAAGGCGTTCTACCTGGAATTCCTTGGTTTCACGCTGGACTGGGAACATCGTTTTGCCGAAGACCTTCCTCTCTATGTACAGATCCACCGGGACGGTTTGATCCTGCACCTGAGCGAGCATCATGGCGATGCCACCCCAGGCTCCACGGTCTTCGCGCGGGTTGAAGACCTGGTGGCGTTCGAGCAGGAACTGCTTGCCAAGCGCTATACCTATTCCCGTCCCCAGGCACAGCGGGTGGACTGGGGGTTGCAGATGGAGATCGCCGATCCGTTCGGGAATCGGTTGCGGTTCTGTGAGCAGCAAGAGTAAGGGCAGACCCGGTTTCGAGAGCACCGGGGTCCAATTCGTTACTGGCCGTTTCCGATCGGTGGCGGATGTATTATCGTGGCGGGGTGCGCAAATAATGGCGGCCTGAGCGATCAGGTATCAGCAAGACAATCGAGGGTGTCATGAGTAACGAGATCAACTGGGACAAACTGGGCTTCGACTACATCAAGACTGACAAGCGCTACCTGTCCTACTGGCGCAATGGCGAGTGGGACCAGGGCACCCTGACCGAAGACAACCAGCTGCACATCAGTGAGGGCTCGACTGCCTTGCACTATGGCCAGCAATGCTTCGAGGGTCTCAAGGCCTATCGCTGCAAGGACGGCTCGATCAACCTGTTCCGCCCGGACCAGAACGCCGCGCGCATGCAGCGCAGCTGCGCCCGCCTGCTGATGCCCCATGTGTCCACCGAGGCATTCATCGAAGCGTGCAAACAGGTCGTCAAGGCCAACGAGCGTTTCGTCCCGCCGCACGGCAAGGGTGCCCTCTACCTGCGCCCGTTCGTCATCGGCGTCGGTGACAACATTGGCGTGCGCACTGCACCCGAGTTCATCTTCTCGATCTTCGCCATCCCGGTCGGCTCGTACTTCAAGGGCGGCATGAAGCCGCACAACTTCCAGATCTCCAGCTTCGACCGCGCTGCCCCGCAAGGCACCGGTGCCGCCAAGGTCGGTGGCAACTATGCCGCCAGCCTGCAACCAGGCGCCGAAGCGAAGAAAGCCAACTTCGCCGATGCGATCTACCTCGACCCGCTGACCCACACCAAGATCGAAGAGGTCGGCTCGGCCAACTTCTTCGGTATCACGGCCGACAACAAGTTCATCACGCCGAAGTCCGCTTCGGTACTGCCAGGGATCACCCGCCTGTCGTTGATGGAGCTGGCGCAATCGCGTCTGGGCCTGACCGTGGTCGAAGGCGACGTACTGATCGACAAGCTCGACCAGTTCAAGGAAGCCGGCGCCTGCGGTACCGCTGCAGTGATCACCCCGATCGGGGGCATCGAATTCGACGGCAAGCTGCATGTGTTCTACAGCGAAAGCGAGGTCGGGCCGGTGACCCAGAAGCTCTATACCGAGCTGACTGGCATTCAGAGCGGTGATGTCGAAGCGCCGGCTGGGTGGATCGTCAAGGTCGACTAGATTCATTCGAGCGCCAATCGCGGCGGTCCGACGCCCCGACAAGCCCGCTCCTACGGACCTGTAGGAGTGGGCTTGTCGGGGTGCCGAACCGCCGCGATGCTTTTGACACCCACATGAATTTTTCTTAAACCGGGCGCGGTCTATTCTTTGGCACAATCAGACCTCTACTCGCTGCCCAGGTATTAGCATGCCCCGCGTACTGACCATCGAAGACGACGCCGTCACCGCCCAGGAAATCGTTGCCGAGCTCACCAGCCACGGCCTGGAAGTGGACTGGGCCGACAACGGCCGCGAGGGCCTGGCCAAGGCCATTGCCGGTGGCTTCGACCTGATCACCCTGGACCGCATGCTCCCGGAGGTCGATGGCCTGACCATCGTCACTACCCTGCGTACCCTTAAAATCACCACGCCGATCCTGATGATCAGCGCGCTCTCCGATGTCGATGAGCGGGTGCGCGGCCTGCGCGCCGGTGGCGACGACTACCTGACCAAACCGTTCGCTTCCGACGAGATGGCCGCGCGCGTCGAGGTGTTGTTGCGGCGCAACAGCGTACCGACCACCCAGACCCGCCTGCAGGTCGCCGACCTCGAGCTCGACCTGATCAGCCACGAGGCGCGTCGCGGCGCGCAGACACTCAACCTGCTGCCCACCGAGTACAAGCTGCTGGAATTCCTCATGCGTCACGCCGGGCAGGTCATCACGCGGATGATGATCTTCGAGGAAGTCTGGGGTTATCACTTCGACCCGGGCACCAACCTGATCGACGTGCACATCGGCCGCTTGCGCAAGAAGATCGACGCCCCCGGCCAGACGGCACTGATTCGCACGGTGCGGGGCTCGGGCTATGCCATTGCTGAACCCGTCTAAGGGCTGGAGCTCGTCGACCAGCCGCCTGCTGGCCCTGTACAGCTTCCTGTTCGTGGCCTGGAGCAGCATCCTGATGGGCGTGCTGTATTTCGAGGTGTCAAGCTACCTCAACAAGCTCACACGGCATTCGATGCTGCAGCGCCAGCACCTGTTCGCGCACATGAGCGGCAAGCAGCTGGATGATGCGCTGATCGCCAGCCAGGCATTCGAGGACCGCAGCTTCGACGCCTACGGGCTGTTCGATGCCCAGCTCAATCCGATCGGTGGCCGTATCCGGCAGATACCAACGGAGCTGCGACTGGACGGCCAGGTACATGAGCTCAAGCGCTGCCTGGACGCCGACGATCCTCACCTGCCGCGCGATAGCTGCGACGCCGTGGCGATAAAGGCCAATGATGGCCGTTGGCTGGTGCTGGTGCGTGACAACGGCTCGTTGTTCGTGGTCACGCGGATCATCCTGCATGCCCTGCTCTGGGGCCTCTCGCTGACTATCATCCCCGGTGTCGCAGGCTGGTACCTGTTGCGCATGCGCCCGCTCAAGCGCATCCGTGCGGTGCAGGCCAGCGCCGAGCTGATCGTTGCCGGGGATCTTACCCGGCGCCTGCCACTGTCTGCCCGGCGTGACGAGCTGGACATGCTGGCCGCGATCGTCAATGTCATGCTCGACCGCATCGAGCGCCTGATGCACGAGGTCAAGGGCGTGTGTGACAACATTGCCCACGACCTGCGCACCCCGCTCACCCGCTTGCGCGCCCAGCTGTATCGGATTCGCCAGCAAGGTGGTGACGACGGGCCCCAGGCCGAGGCGCTGGAGCAAGCCATCGGAGAGACCGACACATTGATGGCGCGTTTTCGTGGGCTGCTGCGTATCAGCGAACTCGAAGACCGCCAACGCCGGGCAGGATTCGTCGACCTCGACCCGCATGCGCTGCTCACCGAACTGCATGACTTCTATCTGCCCCTGGCCGAAGACGGTCAAATCCGCCTGGAGCTTGAGCAGCCGACGCAGTTGCCAGCGCTGCATGGCGATCGTGAGTTGTTGTTCGAGGCATTGGCCAACCTGCTCGGCAATGCGATCAAGTTCACGCCAGAGGGGGGTGTGGTGCGCTTGCGTGCCAGCCAGGATGCGTCAGGCGTACACATCGCCGTGGAGGACAGCGGGCCGGGTATTCCCGAGCAAGAGCGCGAGGCGGTGCTGAAGCGCTTTTATCGTAGCGAGGAAGGCCACCGGCATGCGGGGTTCGGGCTGGGATTGTCGATCGTAGCGGCGATCGTGGATCTGCACGGATTCAAGCTCGAAGTGGGGAACAGCGAACTGGGTGGGGCGGGGTTGGTGCTGCATTGTCCGATCGGGAGTGCCAAGTAGGCCCCATCACGGCGGGTGAAACAAACCCGCCGTGATGAGGTGGGCGCCGGTCAGTCGGCCAGGCGCCAGGTAGTCCCGCCCTTGCTGTCTTCGAGCACCACGCCCATGGCCGTGAGCTGATCACGAATCCGGTCGGACTCGCCCCAGTTCTTCGCCGCGCGGGCATCCAGGCGCGCCTGGATCAAGGCTTCGACCTCGGCCGCATCGACCTTGCCTTCGGCACCGGCGCGCAGGAAGTCATCGGCATCGAGCTGCAATACGCCCAGCACGTCCGCCAATTCGCGCAGCCGCGCGGCAAGCCCTGCGGCGGCCTCTGGCTCACTCTCGCGCAGGCGGTTGATCTCGCGGACCAGGTCGAACAGCACGGCGCAGGCTTCGGGGGTGCCGAAGTCGTCGTTCATGGCGACCTTGAAGCGCTCAACGTAAGCCTCGCCACCCTGCGCAGCCACGCGCGGCAAGCCGCGCAGCGCATGATAGAAACGCTCGAGGGCGCCCTTGGCGTCGCGCAGGCTGTCCTCGGAGTAGTTGATCGCGCTGCGGTAGTGGCTGGCCACCAGCAGGTAGCGGACCACCTCGGGGTGATACTTGTCGAGCACGTCGCGGATGGTGAAGAAGTTGTTCAAGGACTTGGACATCTTCTCGCCGTTGATGCGGATCATGCCGCAGTGCATCCACGCATTGGCGTACGGCTTGCCGGTGGCGGCCTCGCTCTGGGCGATCTCGTTCTCGTGGTGCGGGAACTCAAGGTCACTGCCACCGCCATGGATGTCGAAGCTCTCGCCCAGGCAGCAGGTCGACATCACCGAGCACTCGATGTGCCAGCCAGGACGGCCCGCGCCCCACGGCGACTCCCAGCTCGGCTCGCCGGGCTTGGCGGCTTTCCAGAGGACGAAGTCGAGCGGATCCTGCTTGGCCTCGTCGACCTCGATGCGCGCACCGATGCGCAGGTCTTCGATCTTGCGCCGTGACAGCTTGCCGTAGCCGACGAACTTGCCGACGCGGTAATACACGTCGCCATTCCCCGGCGCGTAGGCGTAACCCTTGTCGATCAGCGTCTGGATCATCGCGTGCATGCCGGCGATGTGGTCGGTGGCGCGAGGCTCCTGGTCCGGCGGCAGGATGTTCAGGCGCCGCTCATCCTCGTGCATGGCATCGATCATGCGCGCGGTGAGGGCATCGAACGCCTCGCCGTTGTCGTTGGCACGATTGATGATCTTGTCGTCGATGTCGGTGATGTTGCGTACGTACGTGAGGTCGTAGCCGCTGAAACGCAACCAGCGGGTGACCAGGTCGAAGGCCACCATGCTGCGGCCGTGGCCCAGGTGGCAGTAGTCGTACACGGTCATGCCGCAGACGTACATGCGCACCTTGTTGCCTTCAAGCGGCTTGAAGACTTCCTTGGCCTTGCTCAGAGTGTTGTAGATGGTAAGCACGAAAATTCCTTAGCTGCCCCACGAGTCGCGCAGGGTCACTGTGCGGTTGAACACCGGGCGACCCGGCTGGGTGTCCTTCAGGTCGGCGCAGAAATAGCCCTCGCGCTCGAACTGGAAACGGTCTTCAGGCTGGGCATTGCCCAACGAAGGCTCGGCACGGCACCCGGTGAGCACCTGCAGCGAATCCGGGTTGATGTTGTCCAGGAAGCTGCCGCCCTCCTCGGTCTTCTCGGGGTTGGCCGAGCGGAACAGGCGGTCGTACAGGCGCACTTCGCACTCGACGCTGTCCTGGGCTGGCACCCAGTGGATCACGCCCTTGACCTTGCGACCCTCGGGGTTCTTGCCCAGGGTGTCGGGGTCGAACGAGCAGCGCAGCTCGACGATGTTGCCGTCGGCGTCCTTGATGGCCTCGTCGGCACGGATCACGTAGCTGCCACGCAAGCGTACTTCACCGGCCGGCTCCAGGCGCTTGTAGCCCTTTGGCGGCTCTTCCATGAAGTCGTCGCGATCGATGTAGATCTCGCGGGCGAAGGGCAATACACGTACGCCCATGTCTTCCTTGGGGTGGCGCGGCAGTTCGAGCTGCTCGACCTGGCCTTCGGGATAGTTGGTGATGACCACCTTGAGCGGGCGCAATACACACATGGCACGCGGCGCGGTGCGGTCGAGGTCGTCACGGATGCTGAACTCGAGCATGCCCATGTCGACCACACCGTCGGAACGGTTGGTGCCGATCATCTCGCAGAAGTTGCGGATCGAGGCCGGGGTGTAGCCGCGGCGGCGGAAGCCCGACAGGGTTGACATGCGCGGATCGTCCCAGGCATGCACGTGCTGCTCGTCGACCAGCTGCTTGAGCTTGCGCTTGCTGGTGATGGTGTAGTTCAGGTTGAGGCGGCTGAACTCGTACTGGCGCGGCTTGGCCGGCACCGGCAGGTTGTCGAGGAACCATTCGTACAGTGGGCGATGGCCCTCGAACTCCAGAGTGCAGATCGAGTGGGTGATGCCTTCGATGGCATCCGACTGACCATGGGTGAAGTCGTAGTTGGGGTAGATGCACCATGCATCACCCGTCTGGTGGTGATGGGCATGGCGGATGCGGTAGAGAATCGGGTCGCGCAGGTTCATGTTCGGCGAGGCCATGTCGATCCTCGCGCGCAACACACGCTCGCCGTCCTTGAATTCGCCTGCCTTCATGCGGGCGAACAGGTCGAGGTTGTCTTCGACGCTGCGTTCGCGGAACGGGCTGTCCTTGCCTGGCTCGGTCAGGCTGCCGCGGTACTGGCGGGCCTGCTCTGGGGTCAGGTCGCAGACATAGGCCTTGCCGGCCTTGATCAGCTCGACCGCCCAGTCGTGCAGCTGGCCGAAGTATTCGGAGGCATAGCGCACCGGGCCCGTCCATTCGAAGCCCAGCCACTTGACGTCGCTCTGGATGGCGTCGATGTATTCCTGGTCTTCCTTGGCCGGGTTGGTGTCATCGAAGCGCAGGTGGCAGGCACCGCCGAACTCCTTGGCCAGGCCGAAGTTCACGCAGATCGACTTGGCATGGCCGATGTGCAGGTAACCGTTGGGCTCAGGCGGGAAACGGGTGACGATACTGCTGTGCTTGCCCGCGTCCAGGTCGGCCTGCACGATCGGGCGCAGGAAGTTCGCAGGGACGGCTGGGGCGCCTTTGGCAGGGGCGTTGGGAGCGGTGTCGGCGGTGGGCTTGCTCATAGGATCCTTGAATACCGGTACACGGCCTGGGTAGGCCGACTGAATCAAAGCGCTTATCATAGCCGAACCAGTCAAGCTGCCGACACCTCGACGCCGACAAACTGGCGCGTTTTATTGCCGCCTGTGCAAAATATCGGTCGCGTGCGTTGTGTCGTTACTGCCCGGCTGTGCGTCAGGTGGTTGTAGGCAACGTTTTGCACACCTTTTCCAAATGCCTTGAAAGAGCGAATTTCAGCATGTCCAAAGTCAAATTGAGCACCAACCACGGCGTGATCGTCCTGCAACTGGACGCCGAAAAAGCCCCCAAGACCGTCGAGAACTTCGTTCAGTACGTCAAGGAAGGCCACTTCGACAACACCGTGTTCCACCGTGTGATCAAGGGCTTCATGATCCAGGGCGGCGGTTTCGAGCCTGGCATGAGCCAGAAGAAAACCCGCGCCAGCATCCAGAACGAAGCTGACAACGGCCTGAAGAACACCAAGTACAGCGTCGCCATGGCCCGCACCATGGAGCCGCATTCGGCCTCGGCGCAGTTCTTCATCAACGCCTCGGACAACGACTTCCTCAACCACAGCGGCAAGAACGTGCAGGGTTGGGGCTACGCCGTGTTTGGCGCGGTGACCGAAGGCCGTGAAGTGGTCGACGCCATCGAAGCCGTGCGCACTGGCTCCAAGGCCGGCCACCAGGACGTCCCGAGCGAGGACGTGATCATCGAGAAAGCAGAGATCATTGAGTGATTCTGCTGATCTCTGATCTGCACTTGCAAGAAGAGCGCCCGGATATCACCCGGGCGTTTCTTGATCTGCTCGGCGGGCGTGCGCAGCATGCCCGTGCGCTGTACATCCTCGGCGATTTTTTCGAGGCCTGGATCGGCGATGACGCCATGTCGCCCTTCCAGCAACAGATCTGCCAGGCCCTGCGCTGCCTTAGCGACAAGGGCACGGCGGTCTACCTGATGCATGGCAACCGCGATTTCATGATCGGCAAGGCCTTTTGCAAGGCGGCCGGTTGCACCTTGCTGGCCGACCCGAGCGTGGTCGAGCTGGGCGGCGAACAGGTATTGCTGATGCATGGCGACAGCCTGTGCACCCGCGACCTGGCCTACATGAAGCTACGCCGTTACCTGCGTAATCCGCTGACGCTATGGATTCTTCGGCATCTGCCCCGGGGCAGCCGCCAGAAGCTCGCGCGCAAGCTGCGCAGTGAAAGCCGCGCGCAAACGCGGATGAAGGCGACCGATATCGTTGACGTAACCCCCGAGGAAATTCCCCGGGTGATGCGCGAACATGGCGTGCGCACCCTCGTGCACGGCCATACCCATCGTCCGGCGATACACAAGCTGATGGTCGATGACCAGCCCGCCCGGCGCATCGTGCTGGGGGACTGGGACCGGGAAGGCTGGGCGTTGCAGGTGGATGAGCATGGCTTCCAGCTGGCGCCGTTTGCTTTCTGAATCACCCACCCCGTTCCTGCATGAAACGGGGGTGGTGCTCAATGACGTCTCACTTGGCTGCCACAGGCGCCTTGTCCTTTTCGCTGATCGCGTAAGCCTGATACTGCGGATCAGCCTTAATCTGCGCTTCGGTGAATGGAATCGGCTGCCACTGCTTGGCTGAGAACGCGCGGGTCTGGTCGCTGGCGTGAGTCGATCCGGCTTCGCTGGACAACGAAAACGCCAGCAAGCCCTGCGCTTGCGGCCCCTTGTCGGTAAAGCTCACCACTTGCAGGTAGCTGGTACCACTGACCACCAGGCGTTTGCCCTGGGCCTGCGGCACGCTCTGGATAGCGTTGTAGACTCCAAGCGATTGCGGACCGCCATGCACGGCGGTGCCGTCGGCCGACTGCTGGATCTGCCCCCAGCGGCTGTCAGCAGCAAGCCCCGCCTCGGCGACCATCTGCAGCGATTTCCGGGCTGCCGCTTCGAGCTGCTTGCGCACTGCCGCCTGCTCGACCGCCAGCCCGCGCGGGGTATGCTGCGGATCGGCCGGGTCGAAGGCGACGCGCCAGAAGTCAGGGTGTTGGAGCAGCGCCTGGAGGATATTCTGGAAATGCACCAGGCCGATGCCGCTGTCCACATCAGCCTTGCCGTTCCACTCCTTGAGACTGCTGCACAGTGGCTGCAGCGTGGCATCGACGCCCTTGCACCAGTCCAGCAGGTCGGGCAGTACGAGACTGGCCATGTACACTTCGTCATCCATTACCAGGCGTTGCAGTTCGTCCGTGCCGATCTTCGCCGAACCCGCCAGACGCTCCAGCGCGAAGCGACCGCGCATGCCCAACGGCTGATCGGCGCGGCTCACCACCGGCGAAAAACCGGTCAGTGGCTGCGCGGGGTTGGCCATCCAGGCCTCATCGTTGGAGTTCTGCACGAAATCGGCGCGCTCGAGAGACGGTAACTTGTGCGCCGGGAAGATGCCGGGCTGGGCGGCCTGGGGGTCATTCTTCCACTGGCACGCGCTGCGCGAACCATCCAGCACCACCATGGGCTGCCCCGCCGCTGCCGGGTCGCTGCACTGGGCCAGCAATTGCTGGTCGACGTAGGGCACGACCGACTGATTCATGTACAGCGCCTTGCCGCCAGCGTCCACCGCCAGGGTGTTGACCCATGGGATGCCCTGCAGTTGCTGCACCGACGCCTTGAGCGCATCCAGACTGCCAGCTCGGTTGATGCGATACCACTGCTCCAGCACCCGCGTGTTGTCCAGGTTGGCATCGCGCAAGCTGTAGGCGTGGCGCGCGTCCCAGTCCAGCCGACCAGGCCACTGCACCACCGGGCCGAAGCTTGAGCTATAGACTTCGCGCTCGACAGTGGTCAACTGCCCGTCTTCGCCCTTGACCTTGACTGACAGGGTCTTGCGGGCCAGCGGCAGCGACTTGCCATCGAGCAGGTAGCGGGCCGGGTCTTTCGGATCGAGCTCCAGGCGATAGAGGGTGAAGTGCCTGGAGGTGTCGACCGTATGCGTCCAGGCCATGTGCTGGTTGAAACCGATATTGATCACCGGCAGGCCCGGCAAGGCAGCGCCCATGACGTCCAGTTGGCCTGGGATGGTCAGTTGCATCTGATAGAAGCGCAGGCCGCCCATCCAGGGGAAGTGCGGGTTGGCCAGCAGCAGTCCACGGCCATTGGCGGAGCGTTGCCCACCCACCGCCACGGCGTTGCTGCCACGTTCCACGGCAAAGCCGGCTTGCCGGGCGGCAATCACGCCAAAGTCAGCGGTCGAGTGCTGCGCGGTGGCCTTTGGCGGAGTTGCCGCCACAAGTGCCTCGGCGAACTGGCCTACGCCGCCCTCGACCAGCAGCCGCCTGGTCAACTTGACCAGGTCCAGCGCGGTGATCGGCCGTGCCCAGTCGCCCTCGCCGCATTCAGGCGGAAGGCCCTTCGTCTTGCGTTCAGCCAGGGCGCGGTTGTAGCCGCTGGCGTAGCCCTCGAGCAACGCGCGCACCTCTTGAGGCTGCGCCTGCCAGAAGCCGAACACCGATGCCGGAGTGTTGAGCCAGGTAAAGAACAGGTCGCTGTCGAGGTTCTTGCGCCGTTCGAAGGTGGTCCGCGACGGACCGAAATAGCGCGAGCGCTCGCCATTGACCGTGAGCATCTCGTTGGCCAGCAGGCACAGGTTGTCCTGGGCGTACGCGTAGCCTATGCCATAGCCCAGGCCACGCTCATTCTTGGCCACGATATGGGGGACGCCAAAACTGGTGCGGCGGATCTGGGCCGAGGCCTCACCGCTGGCCTCGCGCGCGTGCGCGGCGAGGCTGCAAGCGACCAGGGCGGCCGCCAGGCCGAGGGTCGCCAGGGGACGGAAATGGGGGATCACGGGCACTCCTGCGGATTCAAGGGTCATCCCGACCAGACGAAAACCAGGAAGGAAATTTTACGCAAAAGATACGGCCCGGACGTCTTGAAAAGGGAGTGGCGAATTATTTTCACCCGGCACTGCAGTTTTCGGCTGCTCATTCGTCTTAATAAGTGAGGCCCTCACCGTTTCTTCGGGACAGTCCACGAAAAGGAGCATTCACATGTACGACTCTCAAGCCGCACCAGAGGCTGGCGAACGCCCCGCCGCGCCCAAGACACAGCAGCCCGCCAACCTTGATGAGCGGGTCGGCAACGAACAGATTCGCGAGCTGTTGCGGGTGTACGGCCTGCGCACCAGCCTGATCCGCCTGAAGGTCATCGATGCGCTGCACCACGCTGGCCGCAACGGGCGCAGCATCGGCGTGCGGGGGGTGCACACGCAACTTGAGCAACTGGACATCCCGCTTTCGTTTCTAAGCGTACGCGAGGTACTCAAGCGCCTGTGCGCCGAGGGCGTCATCACCCTGGGCAGCGACAAGTGCTACAGCCTGAACCCTCAAGCCCGGGCAGTGCTGGAGCAGCCTGCCTCGCGCTGAAAGTCTGGCCGGCGGGCGCCGGCCATGCCCTGAGGGCCTCAGGGTTTTACCTTGCGCCGCAGCAGACCGTTGATCACTACCACGATGACCGCAACGGCTATCGCGATGTACTGGAAGGTCTGTTCGCTGATTGTCCCCTGCTTTTGCAGGTGGGACAGACCAAGCATGATGCCCAGTACCACCAGGATGATCAGGATGGAGTATTTCAGGCGCTGCACGTGTGTCATCGAAGGTTCCTTGCGACATCAGGGACAATAGGCTCGTTTCGAACCGTCGCCATCATACAACGCCACCCCGTCACCGCGGAGCATTTCGCATTGCCTGGTTGCCTGTGAGCGCTGCCATCCTGAACCCCCATGAGATCAGCGGTGGGTAGGCAACCCAGCGCTAACAGGGAACATCGCCCCTCAATACATTCAAGGCTTCCAGGGTACAGGTGGTGGGAAGTCCTACGCAGACGGTACACGCTGCTCTCAAAACGCTGACCCATAGGGCTACAACTGCTGGTTCAGTTGGCCCCTAGTCACGAAAAGTGCCGCTGGTCGAGAATCGACCGAAGCCATTTCACGGCTCGAAGCGTGATGGCTTTCAACGCTCGGCACGGAAGTCCGGGCACTGCGTTGCCTTACCCTCGCCCCAGGGAGTCACCATGGAACTGCATGACCTCACCCGCATCGATGTCGCGCAACTGCCCCATTCGCTGCAGTCGCTGATCGAGTGCATCGGAATCGAGAACGCCTACCGCCTGACCTGCGCCTACGGTGGGCGGCCCAAGTACATACCCAAGCACCGCGAGCGGACCCGGCTGGTAGAGATCCTCCCGACCGACGCCCTGGACGCCTTGATCAAGCGGTTCGCTGGCATGGCGCTTGAAATTCCCAAGGCCGATCACTTCCTGCGCCAGCTGCGCAACCAGCAGATCCAGCTGGAGAGTGCCAACGGGCTGTCCCGCAGCCTGTTGGCGGACAAGTACGGATTGAGTTTGCGGCAGATAGGTAATATTCGACGGCAGGAGTAGGCTCCAGCCGTGATCAGGCCAGTGGCTTCAATGCGACGGCCTGCTCTCCATTGCAAATGGAGCCGCCCACTTGCTCGGGACCACTTCCTGCAGGTGCCGGAAATTACCTGAAATGGTGTCGATCAGTTCCGAGTCAACGATCGGGTCCATTCCCGGATAGGGCCTGCCGTTGTAGTCGCCGTCATGAGTCAGCACGGCCTCGACATTCCCATCGTTGTCCTTGTACAACTGCTTTATCACCTGGGCCTCCAGATCCTTGCTGTCGCTGCAGCGCAGCGCATAGTGAACGGCAAGGGCTGCCCCGAAGGCCAGCGCAGGCGTCTGGATGCCATGCTTGCGTGCAAGATCGATGCTGCTCAGGATGCGCTCGTGGCGCTGCATTTTGCGCAACGGATCGCGCCCTACACGAGCGCAAGGATCCTTGAAGGACGTTTTGCAGCGGTCAAGGAAGGTATCGGCAAAACTGCTGACCGCCTCTGCCATGTGGGCATTTTCAGCGATCAGTGCGGGCGCGACTTCCTGGCTGATCAAGCGCTCTGCCAGCGCACTCACACGGGCATCGCCCATGCCCTGCCCTACCCAGTCGTAGCCCAGCAGGCTCGCGTACCAGGCGATGATGGCATGAGGGCCATTCCACAGCCGGTTCTTTATGGTCTGGATCTGAGCGATGTCCGTCACCGTTTTGACCTGGCGCAGACGTTCCAGCAGGTCGCTTCCGCGCTCTACATACAGCGGCATGTCGGGCTCGCTGTTGAACAGGATCAGATGCAGCTGGCTCATCGCGCTGCTGGACTGCGCGAAGGGCCTGAACCGCCCGATCAGGCGTTCGTATTCGGGTGGCGGCGCCGACGGCTTCCTGGCCACCGCGGGTTCGTCCTCAAGGCTGTTCTGGAACATCCGGGACTTGATACGCAGTTGTCGAAGCAGAGCGTCATTGCTGATCTTGGAAACGATGCGGCTGACGACCGTTTCGGCGAAGTGGGTCTTTTGCAATATCTGCTTGCTGATATCTGGCGGGCACAGCAGCTCCAGCTCTGCCTGTACATGCAGGCGCACGAACGCCGCCCCGCCAATCTTGTTCAGCACAATCAGAATGGTCAGGTCGCGGCCCCGGCGCTCGAAGCGTCGCAGCAGGCCTCTGGCAATGACCTGGGCCTGTTTGCGGATGGCCTGCTCAGGCAGGCTCAGCCCGATGATTTCAGCGGTGTTGTACATGTCGATCACCGCGTCGGCATCGTCCATGTCGATCATGCGGACATTCTCGATCGTCTGGTCGAACGAGGTCGCCCCGTAGCGCACGCTGTAACGGCCGAGCGCCGAGACAGTCTCCCTGAGCATGCGGGAACGGGTCGCCGCAATGATTTCACACGGCCGGGTATAACCATCCCAATGGGAGAACACCTGGGTCAGGTAACCGCCACCAATGGCCCCGAAACCATGGATGCCGACACGAAACTGGTTCAGCGAGGAAGGAAACGGCTCATTCAGCTCTGGCGTGCCCAGATCAGGCACGCACTCGCTCAAGTCGGCCAGGAATCCATTCATGCTGCGGTAGGCCTTGAGCGCGCCAGCCTTGATCTCTGGCGCCGGCGGCTTGATGTCTTCGATCAGGATCGCCTGCCCTTCGGCTCGTATTGCTGACAGCATGCCGTTTTCCGAGTCTTCGACCATGAAGCATTGGCCGGGCTCGCAATTGAGCGCACGGGCTGCCCGCAGGAATATCTCGGGATGGGGTTTACCTTGGCTGACTTCATCGCCACAGACGGTGATGTCGAAATACTTGAGCACATTGGCGTTGATCAAGTACTCCTCTGCAATAGCCCGGCGACTGGAAGTGGCGACTGCCATCGTCAAGCCAGACTTGCGTAGTCGCTCCAGCACTTCCAGCAATCCGGCCTTGATCGGCACCCCGTGATTGCGGACATACTCCAGTTCCAACTCATCGGCGCGCTTTCGAATCTGCGCGTAAGGAAAGTCTTCACCGTTGTGCGCCTTGGCAAGGGCTTCGGCCTTCTTCGCGCTCAGGCCCAGCGAACCAATCAACGTCTGCTCGCTCAACGCCTTGCCGAAGATTTCCATGGAAGCTTGTTTCAACGTCTTGAAACGCAAGCGCTCGGTATCGAACATGGTTCCGTCCATGTCGAAAATAGCGCTGAAAATTCTTTTGCCCTGAAAAAAGATCATTGGATGACACCCTGTGATTTCGTGAACACTCTCGCCTTCCAAACACATACAAGCGAGCACTGCGAAACAACGACAGCATGAGCCGTCAGGTAGGGGGCATACGACTGGCAGGGCCACGCACCGGCGGCACGTAGAGGTAAGGCGGGACTGGGCGGGGAGTACAGAGGAAGTTTGCGAGCTTCGAGGCAATGCGAAAGGCATGTTGGAGTTCAACTTCACGCCCACTGTCTGCGATTTTATTTGCAGACAGTGAGCGCAAGTAGCGATGGATACGTGTGATTCCAAGCATAAGGTGCTTTGTTTCCTGTGAAGTTACCGGGATTCTTTTTTAGCCTTGCACGTATGCGCCATGGGATGCAAGCCGCGAGCATCGGCCGCTTTGACACGTCGACGCCCCTTCATGCAGCCTGCATAGGGGCGTCTGGACAACGTCAAGTTCAACGCGGCTCAGAAATCGCGCTTGTAGAAGATATCCAGCGAACTGGCCACGCCACTGGCCGCTTCCAGGTAGACCTTCTTGCTCAGCTTGTAGCGCAAGGCGATGGTATTGGCCGGCTCGAAGACTCCTACCCCGTAGCGCAGGCTGAGCTTCTCGGTCAGGTTGCCGCTGGCCACCACGCTGGTGGTGTTGCCGCTGCCTTCGGTGTCGAGCTGGAAATCCTCGATGCCCAGGTTCGTGGCCAGGCTGCCAGTGATCCCGGCGCTGCCCGCCAGGCCCAGGCCGAGCGCTGCTTGCGCGAGCATGTTGTTGTCCTCACCGGTGGTGCCCAGCGGCCTGCCCAGCACCAGGTAGGACAGCGCCTGCTCCTGGCTCATGGCCGGCTCCGAGAAGATCTGCGTGGTCGGTTGCTCGGCACTACCGCTCAGGCGGATGCCGGCGGTCACGTCATCGACCTGGCGAATCGCCTCGATGTCGAGGTACGGTTGGGCGATGGGGCCGGCGAACAACAGCCGCGCACGGCGAATGGTCAGGCGCTGGCCATAGGCACGGTAACGCCCGTCGGCCAGACGGAGTTCGCCGCGGGTATCCATGTTGTCGCCGATGTGTACCCGCCCGAGCAGGTTGGCCGTAAGGCCGAAACCACTGAACGACAGCCGCTCCTGGCCTACTTCGACGTCGATATCCATGGCCATCGCCATCGGCGGCGTGCCCTCCTCTGTCTGGTGACCGACGATCACCGTGTCCTCGGACACCTTGACCGTCGAGGGCGGCAGTTCACGCACGATGATCTTGCCCTTGGGCACCAGCACCTTGCCGGTGACCGCGAGCTTGTTGTCGATCAGGCGGATATTGAGATCGGGGGCGACCTCAAGCTCGGCGTAGGGCTCGACGGTGACCGGCAGTTGCTGGCCCCGCAAACGCAAGTCGACAGCCAGGGCCTGGCCCCAGGTGATGCTGCCGCCCAACTGGCCACGCCCGGCGGTACCGCTGCGCCAGCCACCATCCAGCTGGATCTGCTCGCCTGCGATCAGCGCCTGCAGCGAAAGGTCTTGCAGGCTGACCGGCAATTCGCCGCCGCTGACCTCGCCACCGGTGAGATTGAGGCTGCCGTTGACCTGTGGTGCCATCAAGGTACCCGACAGCTGGCCGCTACCGTTGAGCTGCCCGGTCAGGCGCTCGACCATCGGCACGAACGGTCGGGCGATGGACAGGTCGAGGCCAGCCAGGCGGAAGTCGCCGGAGATCGGCTTGCTGTCCGCCACCGGATCGATGCGCGTGTTCAGCGTCAGCTCGCCCAGGCCTTCGCCGCGGAACGCCAGCCGGGTGTCGACCCGGCGCGGGCTGAGCGTGCTGTCCACGCGCAGGGTCTGGTAGGGGAAGTCCAGCCAGCGGTCCTTGTCACGCATGCGCAAGGTGCCGCCACTGGCGTCGATCACGAAGGTACCCTTGGGGCCGCTGGCCGGAATGTCGAGGTTGACGTCGGCATTGAGCATCCCCTTCCAGGCGAAGTCCTTGGGCATCCATTGGGCCAGGCTCTCGATCGGGAACTGCTTGAGGTGATACCGCAGGCGCGGATCCGGGGCCAGGCGCTGGTCTTCGCCACAAAGGCTGGCCTGCCCCGAGCGCCAGCAATGGGCACCGAAGTCCAGCTGGCCGCTGGCCAGGCGCTGCAGCTTGGCCGGCGCCTGCAGCTGCCAGTCCTGACCACCGGCACGAATACGCCCGCTGGCCAGACGCCCACGCCAGTCGCCCTTGTCCAGGGTGCCGTCCAGGCCGAGGTCGACCTTCAACTGCGGGCCGTCCAACGCCAGGGTCACGGCCTGCTGGCGGATGTTTCCCTTGCCGGTGGCGAGCAGGTCGCCCAGGCTGGTCTCGCCCAGGCGGATGTTGCCGACTTTCAACGCGAGTACTCCCCGCTGAGCGTTGTCGAGCGCGGCGTCGAGGCTTACGTTCTGCACGCGGTTTTCGCCCTGGGCCAATTGCTGGCCCTTCAGGGTCAAGGTGCCTTCGGGCTTGTCAAGGGTACCCGCCACATCCAGGCGGCCTTTGACCTGCCCTTGCAAGCGTGGCCAGAGCTGGCCAAGGCGTGGCAGGTCGAGGTCGACACGGCCGGCCAGGCGCTGCTGCAGGCTGCCGCTGCCGGTGATCCGGTTGTCGCCCAGCTGCACCGCCAGCGTGCCAAGGGTCCAGTTCTGGCCTGCACCGTCTGCCTCGACCTTGAGCACGGCCGGTTGCCCGCGCAGGCGCCCTTTGAGATCGAGCTGGGCATCCAGGCTCAATTGTTCGTTTTTCATTTCGCCCTTGCTGCGCAGCGGCCCGGCCAGGGTGCCGGGGAGCTCGGCTACCCAGTAGGCCGGATCGAGTGCCGACAGCTGCAGGTCGACGTCCCAGGCAAGCTGGTCGGCAAAGCGCAGGGCGACACTGCCAGCGGCCTTGCCCTGCCCGGCGGTCAACGCCAGTTGCGGCAAGCGGACCTGGGTCAGGTCGCCCTCGAACGGACTCGCGACACTGAAGGCGCCCGCAGGTCCGTCGAGATCGCCCTTGAAGGTGCCCTGGTAATTGCCATCACGGTATTTCACCTGGGCATTGAAGCGCCGCAGGTTGACCTGTGGGGTTTCTTCAAGCGGATACAGTCGCAGCCAGGGGAAATCCAGCCAGTCGATCGTCGCATCAGCGCTCAGGCCTTGTTGCCAATCGGCGCTGGCCTGCAGCTTGAGCCGCTGCTGCTCGCTGGCGGTCAGGTCAAGGCCGGCGATCTGCGCACCCTTGGCGTCTACCCGGCCGGCAAGGGCCAAGGCGATCGGCGCTTGCTCGGCCGGCAGGCTGGCCGACCCCTTCAGCTCGTAGCCCTTGTCGAGGTCACCGCTGGCATTGAGCAGCAGCTTGTCGAGCTGCAGGGTATCGGGCAGCGTTCCGGCGGGCTTGAAGGTATCGGCACGGACCTGCAGGGTGGCAGGCAGGTGCTCCGCCAGGGCCTGGACTTCGCCAGCAAGTTCCGCGTTGAGGTAGCCGCTGCTGTTGCCCTTGAGGGTCAGGGTTTTCTGCAGGTCGCCCGCCAGTTGCAGATCCAGTTGCCACGGTTTGTCCTCGACCTTGGGCAGTTGTACCTGGCCACTGAGCTGCACCGGCCAGTCGCCCTCGGGTTGCAACGTGCCTTGCAGGTCAAGCTGCAGGTCATCGCGCTTGAGGTGCAGGCTATCGATGCGCATGCCCTCGCCCGTCCAGTGCGCGGCCAGTTGCAGGTCGCCCAGCAGATCGCTGCCGCCCAGGCGAAGTTGTCCGACGCGTAGCTCGCCCAGTTCAATGCCGAGCGGCAGCCGCAAGGAGGGCAGCAGCAGCGGACTGCTCTCGGTCGTCTCGGCGGACGGCGCGAAGGCCATGTCGATGCGCTCGGCTTCGAGCCTGCGGATGCACAGGGTCGAGCGCAGCAGGCACGCCGGCGTCCAGTCCAGTTGCGGGGCCAGTAACTCGATCCTGGTTTCACCTTGTGTCCAGCGCAGCTGGCCAGCCTGCCACCGGCCGCCCAGCCGGCCGCTGAAGTCGTCCACCTCGAGCCCCGGAACCATCCCGAGCACCCAGCGGCTGCCCGCCTGGGTGCCCAGCACCAGTCCAAGGGCCAGGGTCACCAGCAGCAGTACGGCCAGCAGCGTCAGCAGCAGCGGCTTGAGCGCCCGCCTCACAGTTCCGGCCCCATGGAGAAGTGCAGGCGAATCCCGCCATCGTCATCCAGCGCCTTGGCCAGATCCAGGCGCAGCGGCCCGACAGGCGAAATCCAGCGCACCCCGACGCCAACGCCCGTCTTGAGGCTGGGCAGTTCCAGCGTGTTGAAGGAGTTGCCTTGGTCAATAAAGGTCGCCACGCGCCATTTCTCTGCAATCGAATATTGATACTCGGCACTGCCGGCCACCAGGTAACGACCGCCGATGCGGTCGCCGTCGCTGTTTTCAGGGGACAGCGTCTGGTAGTCGTAACCGCGCACGCTCTGGTCACCCCCCGCGAAGAAGCGCAACGAGGGCGGAATGTTGTTCTTGTATCCATTGGTGGCGCTGCCACCAAACTGCAGGCGCCCGAGAATGCGATGGTTCTGTCCCAAGGTTTTCAGCCCCTTGAGCAGGACATTGGCATGCAGCAGGTTGGTATCCGAGACCAGTCCTTCCTTGGCCACCCGCACGTCGAACTGCAGGCGGTAGCCATTGTGCGGGTCAATGCGATTGTCGCTGCGCAGGTAGGAATAGCTCACCCCGGGCATCAGCAGGTTGCTCAGTCCAGAGTCGTCGCCCAGGCGATATTCTTCACGCTGGTACTTGAGCGAGATTACCCGCTGCCAGCCGCTGGGCAACTTGCTGTGCCACTCGGGGCCGACGGTCAGCAACTTGCTGAGGGTATCGGTGCCGGCGATCTCTTCATACTGGTAGCCGCCAGCGAAACGCAGCTTGTCGGTCAGCGGCGGATCGAGGGGGATGTCATACCACAGGCCGACGTTCTGGCGCGGCGCCGACAGTTCGGTTTCCCAGCCGTAGCTGTGCCCTTGAGGATTGACCCAGTGCCGCGTCCAGTTGGCCTTGCCGCGCGGGCCGACGTCGGTCGAATAGCCCAGGCCGAGCCCCATGGTGCGCGGCTTGCGGGTCTCCAGCTGGACGGCGACCGGGATCTGCTCGCTGACCGCGGCGGTAGGCGCGGCATCGACCCGCACGCCTTCGAAGTAGCCGCTGGACTGCAGGTCGTTGTTGAGTTCGGCGATGAGCTCGGAATCGTAGGGAGTGCCCGCCTTGAACGGCACCATGCGTTGCAGAAGGTCGTTGTCCAGCGGCGTGTCGCCGCCAAAGGTGACAGCGCCCAGGCGGTAGCGCGGCCCGCTCTGGTAGACCAGTTCGATGTCTGCCACCCCGGCCTGGGGATCGACCGCCAGGCGTTGCTGCGCAAAACGCCCGCCGAAAAAGCCATAGCGCGAGGCCTGGTTCTGGATCATCCGCTTGGCGTCTTCGTAGCTCCCGTGGTTCAGCACGGCGCCCGAGCGCAGGGCCTTGCTGTCGGGCACACGAAACGACTTGAGTTCGCTGGCCTCACCTTCGATGCGCACGCTGACATTGCGCAGGCGTATCGGCTCGCCCGGGTCGATGCGAATGATCAGTTGAGCCGGCTGGTCGGCGCGAGCAGAGGGCTTGACCTCGGTATCGATCTGCGCCTGGTAGTAACCCAGCGCCTGGGCGGCCTTGCGCGCCTGCTCCTCGGCGCCGCGGCTGAAACGCAGCAGCGCGTCTTCATCGCGGTCGCCAAGGCTACCGATATACCCTTCGACATTGGCCCTGAGCGCCTTGTTGGCGGGTTTGACCCGCACGACCAGTTCGCTCTGAGCCCAACCTGCGGTGCTGGCGACCATGAAAACAAGGCCCCAGGCAAATCTTCCTGAATACGTCATGCGGCGCATGCTACCAGAGCTTGACGCCCCGACACACCGCGCATCAAGCCAGCGCTGCCACAGAGGGCGCTGGAGCGGGATGGAAAAACACCCGCTCGCGAATCGGCCCCACGGCAACTTCGCCGATTTCCTCGTAACCCTGGCGTTGATAGAACGCAAGATACTGCTCGTTGCCAGTGTCCAGGACCACGCCTTGGGTATGCGGGTCTTCGGCGCACCAGTCATGCACGGCTTGCAGCAGCTGTTCGCCGTACTGTTGCCCCTGGAACTGCGGGTGAATGCCCAGCAGTGGCAGCACATGCACCTGGTCCGTGGGCAGGCAGCTCGCCAGCGCGGCCTGATAGCCCAGGTAACGCCGAGTGCCACGCACGCCGACCCCGAGAATCATCCGCAGGCGCCAGGCCCAGCTGTCGGTCACGCCCAGGCGCCGCTGCGGCGGTACGATCAGCGCGATGCCGACCAGGCGGTCATCAACCAGCAGGCCAATGGCTGGCAATTGCATGAAGAAATGCTGGCGCACGCGTTCGCGCACTACCGCCCGCAGGCGGCGCTCGTAGCCTGGGCGCTGGGCATCGAACAGGTACTCGAACGTCGGTTCGTGGCGGTAGGCTTCATAGAGCAGGGCGCGCGCCTCTCGCCGATAGCCGTCATCGAGCTGGCAGATGCGGGCCGGGCTTGCGGTGGGTTCGGACATGGTTGGCAGACCTCCTGGAATGAGCGTTCATGGGGGTTTGAGGCCGGGCGCGGCGCAACGTTCCCGGCACTGTGCTGGTGGCGAAGGCCGATGTCGGCTAGCATCCTGGCTTTTACCAGGATTGTGTTTCCAATGAAGATCGTCTCGTTCAACATCAATGGCCTGCGCGCCCGACCTCACCAGCTCGCGGCGGTGATCGAAAAGCACCAGCCCGATGTGATCGGCCTGCAGGAAACCAAGGTCAGCGACGATCAGTTCCCGCTGGCCGACATCCAGGCCTTGGGTTATCACGTTCATTACCATGGCCAGAAAGGCCACTACGGCGTCGCCCTGTTGTCACGCCAGGCGCCGCTGACGCTCCACAAGGGCTTTGCCAGCGATGAAGAGGATGCCCAGCGGCGCTTCATCTGGGGCACCTTCGCCGACGCCGACGGCTCGCCGGTCACCATCATGAACGGCTACTTCCCCCAGGGTGAAAGCCGCGACCACCCCACCAAGTTCCCGGCCAAGCAGCGCTTCTACAGTGACCTGCAAGTCCTGCTCGAGGGCCAGTTCAGCAACGACCAACCGCTGGTGGTGATGGGCGACGTGAACATCTCGCCGGAAGACTGTGACATCGGCATCGGCCCCGACAACGCCAAACGGTGGCTCAAGACCGGCAAATGCAGCTTCCTGCCCGAAGAGCGCGAGTGGATGGCACGCCTGAAGAACTGGGGCCTGACCGACAGCTTCCGTCACCTTTCCCCTGATGTCAGCGACCGTTTCAGCTGGTTCGACTACCGCAGCCGCGGCTTCGAGGACGAACCCAAGCGCGGCCTGCGCATCGACGTGATCCTTGCTTCCCACGGCTTGCTGCCTCGGGTGAAGGCGGCTGGGGTCGACTATGACCTGCGTGCGATGGAGAAACCGTCCGATCACGCACCGATCTGGCTTGAGTTGGGCGACTGAATCAAAGACTGACCCCCAGCGCCTGTCGCACCCCCTCCCCGCGCTCATCCCCCGCGGCGCTCACCAAGGCAAAGTTGTACGCACCATGGGACCAGTAGCGGGCCTGCAACTGCCCCTCGGTCCGCTGCCCGCTCGGCATGCGCGCATATCGCTCGCCGGGTGAGCGCAGGAACAGGCTGATCCGCTGCCCATCGCGGTCCTGGAACACCAACAGGGCCGCTGGACCTTGCTCGTTGCTGAGCAGGCGCGCGCCCACCGGCTCGAAACCATAACGGCCGAGGTCCGGCAACTGGCCTACCTGGCTGAAATGCCGCCCCAGCCAGGCCTGCAGCTGCGCGGGGACACTGGCGGTAAGGTCGAGGGCGGTGGCATCGGCAAACAATCGGTGTGCCTGAACCGCATCGGCCATCGGGGCGTTGTCGGCGAGCCAGGTGGCCTGCCGCGCCTGCCAGCCGCCGAGACCACCCACACCCAGCGTCAGCAGCAGCACCGCTGCGCTGGCGAGTCGCCGATGACGCCGCTGGCGCAGCCGTTGGCGGATATGGCTGAGGTCGAGTTGTGGGCTGCCTGGTGGCTCGTCGAGCCCCGCCAGGGCCACCCGCAGGCGACGGGCATCGCTGCGCCAGGCTTCGACCCGCACGGCGTCCTCGGGGTGTGCCGCCAGCCAGGCCTGCACTTCTGCCCGGCGACGGCTCTCCAGGCGATCATCGACATAGGCGTGCAGCTCTTGCTCGGTAGGTATCAGGCGCGTCATTTCAATCTCCGCAAGGCCGGTGGCGTCGGGCTGCCCTCGGTCAGTTCACGCAGGGCGCCGCGGGCGCGCGACAGGCGCGACATCACGGTGCCGATAGGCACATCCAGGGCCAAGGCGGCCTCCTTGTAGCTCAGGCCTTCAACGCTGACCAGCAGCAATAGCGCACGCTGCTCGGCCGGCAGCCGGGCGAAGGCTTCGAGCCCGGCCTGCGCCTGAACGATGGCTTCGGTTTCAGCGCCGGCCTCCTCCGCACGCCCGAACCAGGCCAGCCAGCGCGCGTGACGACGCTCACGCCGTTTGCCATCGATAAAGAGGCGGTAAAGGATGGCAAACAGCCAAGGGCGCAGGCTATCCCCGTCGCGCCGCTGCCCACTGCGGCTCAGCGCACGCTCGACCGTGGCCTGGACCAGGTCGTCGGCGCTGCTCGCCTCGCGGGTCAGCCACAGGGCAAAGCGGCGCAGGCGCTGGAGCATTTCGCGCCATTGGTGGTCGTCTAGTTCGTGCATGGCCGGGGTCCGGTTGGTCGGCAATCAGTGTACGAAGCTGACGCGTCCCCAGCGAATTTATTCCACAGCGTGGGAATAAAAACCTGTGGATTACGTCGTACCCGCTCATTCACCGACCGGATTCAATCATGAGCACTCCGTTAAACCGCTCTTCCAAGGCCCTGCGTCTTGTAGGCATCGGCCTCGGCCTGACCGGCCTGGGTGCGCTCTTCGTCTATGCCGGCGGAGGCTTCGGCAGCGCGGAGCTGACCCCGCAGCGCATCATCGATACCTTCGAGGCGCAGGCAGGGCACCATCCCGGCTACCGCAAGAATCATGCGAAGGGCCTGTGCGTCAGCGGCTATTTCCAGAGCAGTGGCCTGGCCGAACCCCTGTCCACTGCGCGGGTATTCAGCCAGACCAGGGTGCCGGTGATCGGCCGCTTCGCCATCGGCGGCGCCAACCCGCACAGCCCTGATACCGCAGTGCCTACCCGCAGCATGGCCATCGAATGGCGCAGCGACGATGGCCAGGTGTGGCGTTCCGGGATGAACAATCCCCCAGTGCTGGCGGTGAGTACGCCGCAGGCTTTCTACGAGCAGGTGCTGGCCTCGACGCCGGACCCAGCCACTGGCAAACCCGATCCTGCGCGGCAACAGGCGTTCTTCGCGGCCCATCCGGAAAGCACGGCCTTTCGCCAATGGGCCGCGGCCTACAAGCCCAGCGACAGCTTCGCCAACACCGACTACAACAGCATCAATGCCTTCAAGCTGACCGACGCCGCCGGCACCACTCATCCGGTGCGTTGGCGGATGGTGGCGCAGACGCCTTTTGCCCCCCTGCCCGGCCAGGTCGATGACAAGCAATACCTGCAGCACGACCTGGCCAAGCGCCTCGAGCAGGGTCCCTTGCGCTGGACCTTGCGCCTGACCCTGGCCGAACCCGGTGATCCCATCGACGACCCGGCGCACGCCTGGCCTGGCGAACGGCGCAGCATCGATGCCGGCACCCTGGTGATCGAACAGGTCGACGCCCCCGAGCAAGGCGCCTGCCGCGACCTCAATTTCGACCCGCTGATACTGCCCCAGGGCATCGAGCCCTCCGGCGACCCGATTCTTGCCGCCCGCTCTGCCGCCTACGCAGACTCCTTCAACCGTCGCAGCCGCGAGTCGCTGCAGTCGCAGGTACAGCCATGAAATCCGCCCCCTCCGTGTTCCATCCCCTTGCACGCCTGCTGCACTGGGGCATGGCCGTGCTGATCCTGGCCATGCTGTTCATCGGCGTGAGCATGGTCGGCGACCTGTCGCCGCGCCATACCCTGTTCATCCAGTTGCACAAGGCAACTGGCCTGGCACTGCTGGTCCTGGTGCTGATCCGCATCGGCGTGCGCCTGAGCGTGCCGCATCCGCCCCTGCCGCGCGACATTCCCGCACTGCAGCGCCTCGCCGCTGGCGCCTCCCACCTGCTGCTGTATGGCCTGATGCTGGGCATGCCATTGCTGGGTTGGGCCATGCAATCCGCCGGTGGCTACCCTCTGCCGCTGCAACTGCCGGCCATCGCACCGCATGATCTTCGGCTCTATTCAGTGCTGCGCCAGGCTCACGGGGCGTTGGGCTACCTGCTGTTCGCGACGATCCTTCTGCACCTCGGCGCTGCCTTGATGCACGCGCTCGTGCGCAGGGATGGCGTATTGCGAACCATGTGGCCAACACCGGCACCGCGCCCCGACCAGCGTCGCTGAGAAGCACAGCGCCACGCCGCACGGAGTGTGTTTTAATGCGTCGCTCATTATTTTTGACACCTCCTCTTCTTTGATAAAAAGGCGGCTATGGACACCGGGACACGACTCAAGCTGGTGCGTGAACGCAACAACCTCTCGCAACGGGAACTGGCCCGTCGTAGTGGCCTGACCAATTCGACGATCTCGCAGATCGAACAGAACCGCGTCAGCCCCTCGGTCAGTTCCCTGAAAAAGCTGCTTGAAGGCATTCCCATGAGCCTGGCGGAGTTTTTCAGCTTCGACGCGCCACCCCGTGAAGAGCGATACGTGTTCCGCGCTGGCGAACAGCCCGACCTGGGCAGCAACGGCCTGCGCATGCTGCTGGTCGGCGCCGATGTCGAAGGCCGGCAGATGCGCATGCTGCGCGAGCTGTACGCACCGGGCGCCGATTCCGGCGAGCCAATCGTGCATGCAGAGGGCGAGGAATGCGGCCTGGTAACCCGTGGCACCATCGAGCTCTGGGTGGATGGCCAGGTGAGCGTGCTCAGTTCCGGCGACGGCTACTACTTCCCCACCACCCTGCCCCACAGCTTCAAGAACATCGGCCAGGACGAGGCCGAGATCATCAGCGCCAACACCCCGGCGAACTTCTGATCCTCGACTGACCTGCCGCCGCTGAACGGCCGCGAGAGTGAGCGGCCGTCAGCGCGTTGGACTCAGGAAACCACTGCGCCCCGCTCCTGCTCCTCGACACGCGCTGCATACCGCTGCGCCAGTACCGCGCATACCATCAGCTGGATCTGGTGGAACAGCATCAGCGGCAGGATCATCGCGCCGATCCCCGTACCCACGAACAGCACCTGGGCCATAGGCACACCCGTCGCCAGGCTCTTCTTTGAACCCGCGAACAGAATGGTGATCCGGTCTTCAAGGCTGAAGCCCAGCCAGCGCCCCAGCAGCCGCGTGGCGACCAGCACCACGGCAAGCAGGATGCCGCACACGGCGAACAATCCAGCGAGGTGCTGCGGCGAAACACTGTTCCACAGGCCGCTGACAACGGCATCGCTGAACGCGGTGTAGACCACCAGCAGGATCGAGCCCTGGTCGACGATCTTCAGCCAGCGGGCGTTGCGCTTGACCCAGGCGCCGATCCAGCGGCGGGCGATCTGCCCAGCGACGAAGGGCACCAACAGCTGCAGGATGATCTTGAGCACTGCATCGAGGCCAGAACCGGTCTCGCCATCCGCACCAAGCAGCAGCATGACCAGCAGTGGGGTCAGGAAGATACCGATCAGGCTGGAGGCCGCCGCGCTGCAGATGGCCGCCGGAACATTGCCGCGGGCCAGCGATGTGAAGGCGATCGCCGATTGCACCGTGGCCGGCAAGGCGCAGAGGTACAGCACCCCCAGGTACAGCTCATTGCCTACCAGTGGCAGGAACAAGGGTTTGAACGCCAGCCCCAGCAGAGGGAACATCACGAAGGTGCAGCAGAACACCAGCAGGTGCAGGCGCCAGTGCCCTGCCCCGGCGATGATCGCCTCGCGCGACAGCTTGGCGCCGTGGAGAAAGAACAGCAGGCCGATGGCCAGGTTGGTTGCCCAGCCAAACAGCAGGGCGCCGTTGCCTTCGCAAGGCAGCAGGGTGGCGATCAACACGACCCCGAGCAGCATCAAGGTGAACTTGTCGAAGAGCATTCGCAGGTACTTCATGGCACGTTCCGGCTTGTCATTTGTGTAGGGGCAGACAATACCGGTTAGTTGCCTGTCTTGCTAACGTTCGACCTCCTCCCTGGGTCGATGAACGACATCTCATCAGCTGTTGCAAGGGCCTCGGGCAGGATTGTCCGACAATATGTAGTGACCAAAAATATTCACTACAAAACGGTTGACGATGTTAATTGCCCTTCGGCATGATGAGGCCGTCTCCCTGATCGGGAGCGGTGGCACGGGTATTCCAGACGGCCTGCGCGGTAACGCAGGCTGTTCGTGGAGAGGGAACTGTCCAAAAGACAGCGTGAAGAAAGCCCCTGTTGCGATGCTGATGTAGCAGCTTTGGTGGTGCGCTACATGATGGTGGCGCCAAACGTGAAATGACCAACCAATGGGTAATAGGGGGCTTTATGATGAACTTGAACAACCAACCCACGATCGACCAGCTGGCCGAGCTGTTCGCCGCGCGCAAGGACAGCCTCGATGACCACCTGCTGTGGGTCAACCAGACCGGCGAGGTCCGCCTCGACCGGCTGCCGCCCAATGTGATCGAGGCAGAATTCGAAGAGCACATGCCCAGCATGCGCGCCCGCTTCAAGGTCTACCGCCGTGGCCAGGGCTACGTTGGCAAGAAGGCCGCCGCCGACACCGAGTTCGTCGGCCGCGTGCTCCAGACCCTGCAACAGGAATGGCCAACTGCCCGAGAGCAGCAGGCCGTTACGGTGATCGACCCGCTCCACTGAGCCGCTCACCGTCCAGTTCGCCCGGCCCGCAAGGCCGGGCTTTTTCATGCCCGCGCCCGGGACCTCTGGCGCTCATGCCGCTGGATAGGCAAGGCGCCGGTAGCCAACGCCCTCGCCCGGTCCACGCCCCAGACCAGCGCGCGGGTCATGCTTTCGCCTGGGCGCGTGGGGTAGTACTCCTCCACCAATGCGGCGCCTTTGCGGGCATACAGCCCAAGGAACAGCTGCGTGGCGCCAACCCGCGACAGCCGCACCTGCACATCGATGCTGGTGCCGTCGCACAGCTCTTCATCATGGCAACGGCTGTGCAACTGGGCATCGGCCCACCGCCAATAAGTTTCTTCCCTGATACGCATGGAATCCAATCCTCCTGTGATTTGCCCTGACAGTAAGGCACGGCCACGCCGATTCGGCGAGCGCTACCCGCCGATACCCTGAGTGAGATCAATCAAGACGAAAAAAACCCCGCCGTCGGGCGGGGCGTCGGGCTTGGGCGACTCAGCGCTTGACGGGCACACGAGGGGTGAACCGGCCTTTCTTGATGCGCTGCAGGTGACCAGGCTTGAGCTGCTCCGATTCATCCAGGGTCATGTTGGCAAACCCCAGGCGCATCGCGGTCTGGCCGCAGCGCACCTGGCTATTGATCGGATACTCCTCGCTCAGGTCTTCGAAAAAGGATTCGCTCATGCCCTGTCTCCCTCCGGTGCGAACTCGTGCCGGCAAGCAGATGGTTTGCCAAGGAAACACGGGTTTCATAAAACGGAGACTAGCCGGTCATTTGCGGACCAGCCGGACAAAAACCCAGGACCCGACCAGTGGCCTAGTAGTGGCAATCCTGTCCCGGCCTTGTCCGTAAGAGGCTCGCCTGTCAACTCCTGCACCCTCCTTGTGCACAACCGCACCCGCCGCTCCTACAAGGGTGATTAGGGATGGCACGCAATGTGCTTTAGGTACCCCTTGCGCTTTCGCAGGACATAAGTTTTTTAAGGTTTATGGGTACATATTTACTAATTTATTCTTCCCCGCCCACTGCTCAAGATCTCTCCAACAAGAAGGCGTCGTCCCTGGCCGACGCTCATCGAAGTACGACCCCGTACTCACCCTTGCCTTGGAGTTCGTCATGACCCGTGCAACAACATCGGCACCCCTCATAGAAAAACACACGATCGGATACGTGCCGCCCGAAGACCGCCACGGAAAGGTGAGGGATCTGTTCACGCTCTGGTTCGGTGGCAACATCGCGCCATTGCCCATCGTCACCGGCGCCTTGGGCGTGCAGCTGTTTCACCTGAACCTGGTCTGGGGCATCGTCGCCATTCTGGTCGGTCATCTGGTCGGTGGGGTGCTGATGGCGCTGCACTCGGCCCAGGGCCCACAGATGGGCATTCCGCAGATGATCCAGAGCCGAGCCCAGTTCGGCTCGCTTGGCGCACTGCTGGTAGTGGTGATCGCCGGGGTGATGTATATCGGTTTCTTCGCCTCCAACATCGTGCTGGCCGGCAAGTCGCTGCACGGTGTGGTCGACAGCGTGCCGGTACCGGTGGGCATTGTCGTCGGTGCGCTGGGCTCGGGCATCATCGGCATTATCGGCTACCGCTTCATCCACGTGCTCAACCGCATCGGCACCTGGGTGCTCGGAGTGGGCATCGTGCTAGGCTTCGGCTACATCCTCACGCACATCCAGACCGATGATTTCCTCACTCGCGGAAGCTTCAACATCTCTGGGTGGCTCGCCACCGTATCGCTTGCAGCGCTGTGGCAGATCGCCTTTGCGCCCTATGTATCGGACTATTCGCGCTACCTGCCGGCAGACGTGAAAGTCTCGTCGACTTTCTGGACCACCTACCTGGGTTCGGCGCTGGGTTCGAGCCTGTCGTTTGCATTCGGCGCCGTCGCCGTGCTGGCTACTCCGGTCGGCATGGACACCATGGACGCGGTCAAGCTCGCTACCGGTGCTATCGGTCCACTGATGCTGGTGCTGTTCCTGCTGAGCGTCATCAGCCACAACGCGCTCAACCTGTATGGCGCAGTGCTGTCGATAATCACCCTGGCACAGACCTTCGCCTACCGCTGGATCCCCACCGCGCGCAGCCGCGCCGTGCTCTCGCTGGTCGTGCTGCTGGGTTGCTCGGTGGTAGCGGTGTTCGCCTCGGCGGATTTCATCGGGCACTTCGTCGACATGGTGCTGGTACTGCTGGTAGTGCTGGTGCCCTGGACGGCGATCAACCTGATCGACTTCTATGCCATCCACAAGGGTGACTACGACATCGGCTCGATCTTCAAGGTCGATGGCGGCATCTACGGTCGCTACAACCCGCAGGCCTTGCTTGCGTATGCAATCGGCATCGCGGTGCAGATCCCGTTCATGAACACCCCGCTGTATGTGGGCCCGGTGGCCGAGCACATCAACGGTGCGGACCTGTCGTGGCTGGTCGGTTTGCTGGTGACTTCGCCGCTGTATTTCTGGCTGGCGAGCCGGGACAGTGCGTATCGCCGTCGCCAGACCAGCGCCAGGCTGGCTGTTGCCCACTGATCCACGTCCGCCCCGTGGCAAGACCGCCGGCTCCGTGCCGGCGGTTCCCCTTCTCAATACTGCACTTGCCCCGGCACCCACTGGGTCCCAGCCAACGGCACGCGCGCCATTGCCGCCGCCTCTACCGTCAGCGCCACCAGATCCTCCGGGTCCAGGTTATGCAGGTGCGACTTGCCACACGCCCGCGCCATGGTCTGGGCTTCGAGCACCAGCACGCGCAGGTAGTTGGCCAGGCGGCGTCCCGCATCCTGCGGATCGAGACGCTTGGACAACTCCGGATCCTGCGTGGTGATACCCGCCGGGTCTCGCCCGTTTTGCCAATCGTCATAGAAGCCGGCCGCCGAACCGATCTTCTTCAGTTTCTCATCGAGCCGCGGGTGGTTGTCGCCCAGGGCGATCAACGCGGCCGTACCAATGGCCACGGCGTCAGCGCCCAGCGCCATGGCCTTGGCCACATCGGCGCCATTGCGGATACCCCCCGAGACGATCAGCTGGACCTTGCGGTGCATGCCCATTTCCTGCAGCGCCTGCACTGCCTGGGGAATGGCCGGCAGGATCGGAATACCCACGTGCTCGATGAACACTTCCTGCGTCGCGGCGGTGCCGCCCTGCATGCCGTCGAGCACGATCACATCCGCCCCGGCCTTGACCGCCAGCTTGACGTCGTAATACGGGCGGCTGGCGCCAATCTTCACGTAGATGGGCTTTTCCCAGTCGGTGATCTCGCGCAGCTCGGCAATCTTGATCGCCAGGTCGTCCGGACCGGTCCAGTCCGGATGACGACAGGCGCTGCGCTGGTCGACGCCGATCGGCAAGGTGCGCATGCCGGCGACCCGCTCGGTGACTTTCATGCCCAGCAGCATTCCGCCGCCGCCTGGCTTGGCGCCCTGCCCCAGGACGATCTCGATGGCATCGGCCTTGCGCAGATCATCCGGGTTCATGCCGTAGCGCGACGGCAGGTATTGGTATACCAGGTGCTGCGACTGGCCACGCTCTTCCGGGGTCATGCCGCCGTCACCGGTAGTGGTGCTGGTACCGGCGATGGTTGCGCCACGGCCCAGGGCTTCCTTGGCGTTGGCCGAGAGCGCGCCGAAGCTCATGCCGGCGATCGTCACCGGGATCTTCAGGTGGATGGGGTTCTTGGCGAAGCGGTTGCCCAGCACCACGTCGGTGCCGCACTTCTCGCGGTAGCCTTCGAGAGGGTAACGCGACACGCTGGCACCGAGCAGCAGCAGGTCGTCGAAGTGCGGGATGCGGCGCTTGGTGCCGCCGCCGCGGATGTCGTAGATGCCGGTTTCGGCCGCGCGCTGGATTTCCTGGATGGTCAGGCGGTCGAAGGTGGCGGACTCACGCAGTACCGGTGGGGTTTTCTCGCTCATGGTGCAGTTCCTCGAATTCGGGGGCGGTTCAGTACGCCGAAGCGTTGTCGACCTTGAAGTTGTAGAGCTCGCGGGCCGAGCCGTAGCGCTTGAAAGCAGCCGGATCCTCGTCGAACCCTGCGCGGTTGAGCAGTTCCTTGAGCTCATCCAGGTGCTCGCCGCGCATCTCTTTCTCGATGCAGTCCGAGCCGAGCGACTGCACAGTGCCCTTGACGTAGATGCGCACCTCGTAGAGCGAATCGCCCAGGGCATCCCCGGCATCGCCGCAGACCACAAGCCGCCCCGCCTGGCCCATGAAGCAGCTCATGTGGCCGATGCTGCCGCCGACGACGATGTCGACGCCCTTCATCGAAATACCGCAACGTGCCCCGGCGTCACCCTCGATCACCAGCAGCCCGCCATGGGCGGTGGCGCCGGCGGCCTGGGAAGCGCTGCCCTTGATGCGCACCGCGCCAGACATCATGTTCTCCGCCACGCCCACGCCGGCGTTGCCGTGCACGGTTACGCTGGCCTGCTGGTTCATCCCGGCGCAGTAATACCCTGCGTGCCCCTGGATATCCACGGACACCGCCTGGTTGATGCCCACGGCCAGGTTGTGCTTGCCGTCGGGGTGAGTGACCAGCCACTCGCGATCCTGCATCTCGCCATGCAGGGCCTGGTTGAGCTCGCGCACCGAGGCGCTGGAAAGGTCGATGGTTTTCATGAAGTTCTCCAGTAGTTCGGTCGGCAGGTCAGGCGCTTTCGCGCTCCCAGACGTACAGGGTGGCGGGCTGCGGTTCCCAGACCTTGGCCTTGTCGATGCCCGGCAGGCCAGCCAGGGCTTGATATTCCGAGGCCATGGCCACGTAGTCGTCGGTCTCGGCCAGCACTGCGGGCTTGCAGGCGATCGGGTCACGGATCACGGCAAAACCGTTGCGGGTGCCGATGGCGAAGGTGAAGAAGCCGTCGAGATCTTCCAGCGCGCCATCCAGGGCCTTGGCCAGGGTGTCGCCCTGCTGCAGGCGCCAGGTCAGGTAACCGGCGGCCACTTCGGTATCGTTGTCGGTCTCGAAACTGATGCCTTCGCGCTTGAGTTCCTGGCGCAGGCGGAAGTGGTTCGACAGCGAACCGTTATGCACCAGGCAGAGGTCGGCGCCGGTCGAGAACGGATGGCTGCCTTCCATGGTCACTGCGCTTTCGGTGGCCATGCGGGTGTGACCGATGATATGGCTGCCTTTCATGCCCGCCAGGCCGAAGCGCTGGGAGATCTCGACGGGCAAGCCCATGCCCTTGAGGATCTCGATGCTCTGGCCTGCGCTCATGATGCGCACGCCCGGCGCGAGGTCAGCCAGCGCGGTACGTGCAGCGGCTTCTGCGCAATGAGCCTTGAGCACTGCGGCGCTGGCGTTCTGGAACCAGTCGAGCGAGCAGCCCAGGCGGGCTTCCAGCGCGCCCATCAGCTCGCTCCACGGATAGGCGGCGTCGCTCGCCTGCAAGGTCAGCTTGACCCACCCATCGGCCACTTCGTCGCCATAGATGGCAAAGCCGGCGCTGTCAGGGCCACGGTCTGTCATGGCCTGGAGCATGGGTTCGAAGAGTGCGCCCAGTTGGCTTTCCAGCGCCTGGTTCTTCAGGTACAGACCTACGATTCCACACATAAGGGGCCTCACTTTGTTCGGCAGCTGTGAGCGGCAAGCCACGAGCTGCAAGTTGTCCGTGTTGAACGGAAATTCTGTTTTCACCGCAAGCCGTTTTCACTTGCAGCTTGCGGCTCTGAACATGCTGCTCAGAAAAATTCGGTGTAGCGCTGGATTTCCCAGTCGGAGACATGGCGGGAGTACTCCACCCATTCCATGCGCTTGAGCTTGATGAACTCGTCGACGATCCCGGCGCCCAGCACCTCGCGGAACAGCGGGTCGGCTTCCAGGGCGTCGGCGGCTTCCTTGAGCGACTGGGGCAGCGTCTTGATGCCGCGCGCGGCGATTTCCTCAAGGCTCAGGTTGTAGAGGTTCTCGTTGCACATCTCGCCTGGCTCCAGCTGGCGGTCGATGCCGTCCATGCCAGCGGCGATGATCGCGGCGGTGACCAGGTAGGGATTGCAGCCGGCATCGGGCAGGCGGAATTCCAGGCGCCCGTAGGGAATGCGCACCATCGCGGAGCGGTTGTTGGCGCCGTAGGCAACGAACGCCGGGGCCCAGGTCGAGCCAGAGAGGGAGCGGCCAACCACCAGGCGCTTGTAGGAGTTGACCGTGGGCGCCGCGAAGGCACACAGCGCCGGGCCATGGGCCATCAGGCCGGCGGCGAAGTGATAGGCCAGCTTCGACAGCCCCATGCCGCTGCTGTCGGACGGGTCATGGAACAGGTTCTTGTTGGTGGCGCTGGCCAGCGACAGGTGGAAGTGCATACCGTTGCCGGCGCGCTTGGGGTCCGGCTTGGGCATGAACGAGCAGATCATGCCCAGGTCATTGGCGATTTCACCGGCGGCCATGCGGAAGAAGGTAAAGCGGTCAGCCGACTCGAGGGCATCGCTGTAGGTATAGTTGATCTCGAACTGGCCGTTGGCGTCCTCATGGTCGATCTGGTAGATGTCGAAGCCGACCGGCTGCAGCGCCTCGGTGAGACGCTCGAGAAACTCGCGGGAGCGGGACAGACCTTTATAGTCGTAGCAGGGCTTGTCGAGGTTGTCCGAGGCATCCACCAGTTGCAGCTTGCCCCCGGCATCACGGCGAAACAGGCTGAACTCGGGTTCAAGCCCAGTGTTCAAGGTCCAGCCCTTGTCCGCCAGGCGCTGCACCTGCCGTTGCAGGACATGGCGGCTGTCATAGGGCCAAGGCTCGCCGTTGACGTGACCCACGCATACCACTCGCCCGTAGCCGGGCTGCCAAGGCACCGGAATCAGTGTGGAGAGATCGCCGCGGGCCATGAAGTCAGGACCGTGCGGCTCCATCCCCATGCCGCAGATCGCGAATCCGGCAAAGCCGGCGCCCTCCTCGGCCACCATCTTGAGGCCCGACACGGGTACCGACTTGGTCTTCGCCGAACCGTGGATATCGACGAACTGCGCCAGCACGTACTTGATGCCGTGTTGGTCAATGGCGCGCTGGGTTTCTGCTGGCAACATGGGTGATCACTCCTGGGAAAAGGGACAAGGCAGGGTGGGACCGGTGTTAAATTCCATTGAGGAAACTTATTTTCCTATCAGGAATGCAACTGCCTTGCCAACTTGCCTTGATCGCTCCAGAAGTGGTCAGAAGGCGATTTTGTTCTGTATATATGGGAAACTTGCTTTCGTAGCAGGAAAGTAGAAGGCACACAGATGCCGTATCGCACTTTCTCGGTGCGAAACGCTTATTCTTGAACTGAAACCGTGCAGGATACCGCCCGATGTCGACCGTCACCGAACCGCGCCTTCGTCTGGAGCAATACCTGGGCTTGCAGATCAAGCGCCAGCGTCTGGCCCAGGCCCTCAAGCTCGCCGACGTGGCGCGCATTGCCGGCATCAGCCAAGGCATGCTGAGCAAGATCGAGAACGCCCAGGTCTCGACAAGCCTCGACACCTTGAGCCGGCTCTGCGATGTGCTTGGCATGCCCATGTCCAAGCTGTTCAGCCAGTACGACCAGGCCGATGGCAATGCGCTGCTGGTCAAGGCCGGCGACGGCCTTGAAGTGGTAAGGCGCGGTACCGAGAAAGGCCACACCTATCACCTGCTGAACCACACCCGGGGGCCGAAGAAGAGTTTCGAGGCGTACATGGTGAGCATGGACGACGCCAGCGAAGAGTTCCCCACATTTGCCCATCCGGGCACCGAGTTCCTGCATCTGCTCGAAGGCGAACTGGTGTACCGGCACGGCAACCAGCTGTATCACATGGAGGCTGGCGACAGCTTGACCTTCGACGGCGAGACCCCGCATGGGCCGGAACAGCTGGTGCAAGTGCCGATCAGGTTGTTGTCGATCATGAACTACGGGGTGGAGTGAGGTCCGTCGAGCCTCGGTACTCCCGGAAGCCGCTCTAAATTTTCCTGCCAAGATAAAAATTTTCCCTCGGGTATAGACCCGCTCTCCAACTTCGCCTATAAAAGCGCAAAAGGAAATTAATATTCCTACCAAGAAATAACTCTTCGCGATCTGCCGCCACTGACCCAGAGGCCCCCATATGCACCACGCCCCCAGCCACTTCATCATTCGCGTCAGTTGCCCGGCGGTGTCCGGCATCGTCTCGGCGGTGAGCACCTTTCTGGCCGAGCAAGGTTGCTACATCAGCGAGATGGCGCAGTTCGACGACGAGGATACCGGCCGCTTCTTCATGCGCGCAGTGTTCCGTTTCAACGAGGGCCTGGCCGGCGATATCGGTCAGGTGGAAGCAGGCTTCGCCGATGTGGCGCAGCGCTTCACCATGGATTGGAGCCTGCACGGCAGCGCCCGGCCGATGCGCGTCTTGCTGATGGTGAGCAAGTTCGACCATTGCCTGACCGACCTCCTGTACCGCCACGCCAAGGGCGAGCTGGACATGCAGATCACCGCCATCGTGTCCAACCACCTCGACCTGCGCCATATGGCAGAACGCCAGGGCATCCGTTTCGTCTACCTGCCCGTCAGCAAGGACACCAAGGCTGAGCAGGAAGCGGCGCTGATGCGCATCGTCGACGAGACCGAGACCGGCCTCGTGGTGCTGGCGCGCTACATGCAGATCCTCTCCGATGACCTGTGCAAGCAACTCTCGGGCCGCGCAATCAATATCCACCACTCGTTCCTGCCGGGCTTCAAGGGCGCGAAGCCCTACCACCAGGCCTACCAGCGCGGCGTCAAGCTGATCGGCGCCACCGCCCACTACGTCACCAGCGACCTGGACGAAGGTCCGATCATCGAGCAGGAGGTCCAGCGGGTCGATCACGCCTGCGCCCCTGATGACCTGGTCGCCATCGGCCGTGATACCGAGACCATCGCCCTGTCGCGCGCCTTGAAATATCACCTCGAGCATCGGGTATTCATCAATGGCGAGCGCACGGTGATCTTCAAATGAATGCCCACCAGAACATCAAGCTGATCGACGGCAAGGCCGCCTCGGCGCGGGTGCTGGCCGAGGTGCGCGAGCAGGTCCTGGCATTGCGCGAAGGCGGCATCCAGCCGGGTCTGGCCGTGGTGCTGGTGGGCACCGATGCGGCCAGCCAGGTGTATGTGCGCAACAAGGTGCTGCGTGCGGAAGAAGTCGGCATCCGCTCGCTGGAGCATCGCCTCGACGCCAATACCACGGAGGCAACCCTGCTCGCGCTGGTCCAGCGCCTCAACTCAGATCCTTCGGTCAACGGCATCCTCGTGCAACTGCCGCTGCCTCCGCACATCGATGAACACCGGGTACTGCAGGCCGTCAATCCGCTCAAGGATGTCGACGGTTTCCACAGTGCCAACGTCGGTGGCCTGGCCCAGGGCCGGGATGTGCTAACCCCCTGCACGCCCAGCGGCTGCATGCGCCTGCTGCGTGATGCCTGTGGTGACCTGCGCGGCAAGCATGCGGTGGTGGTCGGCCGCTCGAACATCGTTGGCAAGCCGATGGCTGCGTTGCTGCTGCACGCCGATTGCACGGTCACCGTGGTGCACTCGCGCAGCCGCGACTTGCCCGCGCTGTGCCGCCAGGCCGACATACTGGTCGCCGCGGTCGGCAAGCCCCGTCTGATCGGTGCCGACTGGCTCAAGCCCGGCGCGGTGGTGATCGACGTGGGTATCAACCGCATCGACGAAGACGGCCGCAGCCGTCTGGTCGGCGACGTCGACTTCGCCGCCGCCCTGCCCCAGGCCGCAGCCATCACCCCGGTTCCTGGCGGTGTCGGCCCCATGACCATCGCCTACCTGATGAAGAACACCTTGCTCGCCCTCGACCTGCAGCAACAGGCCGCCCAGGCCCGCGCATCACAGGAGCACGCCCCATGCCTTTCGCTCTGCTGAAACACGGCCTGAGCGCCGACTATCCGGCCGAAGTCGACCTGCCGCCGCCCTGCGAGCTCAAGCCGCGCTATGACGTGGTGATCATCGGCGGCGGCGGCCACGGCCTGGCGATCGCCTACTACCTGGCCAGGTATCATGGCGTGACCAACGTCGCGGTGCTCGAGAAGGCGTACCTGGGCGGCGGCAATACCGCCCGCAACACCGCGGTGATCCGCTCCAACTACCTGACCAGCGAGGGCGTGCGCTTCTACGCCGAATCGGTGCGGATGTTCCAGAACCTCTCCAACGAATTCGATTTCAACATCATGTATTCCGAGCGGGGGCAACTGACCCTGGCGCACACCGACGCCACCGTCCGCGCCTTCCGCCAACGCGCCGAGGTCAACAAGCACTTCGGCGGACGTACCGAGATGATCGACCGCCAGCAGATCCGCGAGCTGGTGCCAACGCTCAACCTCGATCCTGGCCATCTGCCGGTGATCGCCGGGCTGTGGCACATTGACGGCGCCACCGCCCGCCATGATGCCGTAGCCTGGGGCTACGCCAAGCAGGCAGCCAAGCGCGGCGTCGAGATCCACCAGCTCACCGAAGTCCAGGACCTGGTCATCCGCAACGGCCGCATCGAGGCGGTCAAGACCAACCGCGGCACCGTGCAGTGCGGCTGCGTGGTCCAGGCCATCGCCGGGGCCAGCTCGCTGCTGATGGCCAAGGCCGGTATCCGCGCGCCGATCCATACCTATCCGTTGCAGGCCATGGTCACGCAACCCTTCAAGCCGTTTCTCGACCCTTTGGTGAGCTCATCGGCACTGCACTGCTACGTGCAGCAGACCAGCCGAGGCGAGATCGTCTTCGGTGGCGGCTCGGACCCCTACCCGCTGTACAACACCCGCTCGACCCTGGACCTCAAGGAAAGCCTGCTGGCCCATGCCATCGAGATGTTCCCTTTCATGGCCAACGCCAAGCTGATGCGCCAGTGGGCCGGCATCACTGACATGACCCCGGACTACAGCCCGATCATGGGCTTGTCACCGGTAGAGAACTACTACCTCGATGCCGGCTGGGGGACCTGGGGCTTCAAGTCGACGCCGATCTGCGGCAAGACCATGGCCGAGCTGGTCGCCAGCGGCGGCAAGGTCCCGGCGCTGATCGCCCCGTTTGCCCTGGAGCGCTTCAGCCGCTTCCAGCAGGTCAACGAGATGGGCGCCACCGCGGCCAGCCACTGAGGAGAATGCGATGAAGATCCTGACCTGCCCCTTGAACGGCCCCCGCAACATCAGCGAGTTCACCTACGGCGGCGAATTCAAGCGCATGCCCGACCCTGCCACGTGCAGCGACCTGGAATGGGCCGACTATGTCTTCAACTGCGACAACAGCGCAGGTGTCGTCGTCGAATGGTGGCTGCACAACGCCTCCAGCTACTGGTTCCTGGCCGAGCGCCATACCGTGACCGACCACGTGCTGCGCACCTTCGATCCCAAGACCGTCTTCGACCAACGCATTGACTTCGCGCTGCCCACCAGCGCCCCGGAGAACGCCGGATGAACACCGTCAACCGCCTTCCCAGCCCCATGGGGCTGCTCATCGACCGTGAGCGCCCGTTGCACTTTTCATTCGACGGCCAGCAATACCAGGGCTTCGAAGGCGACAGCATCGCCTCGGCCCTGCTGGGCAACGGCCGCTGGTTGCTGTCGCGCTCGTTCAAGTACCACCGCCCCCGCGGCCCGCTGAGCCTCGCGGGCCAGGACGCCAACAGCCTGGTGCAACTGCCCGACGAACCCAACGTGCTGGCCGACATGCAGCCCGCACGCCAGGGTCTGGTGGTGGACGGCCAGAACTACGCCGGGAGCCTGGACCAGGACCGTGATGCCTACCTCGGCAAGTTCTCGCGCTTCATGCCGGTGGGCTTCTATTACCGAGCCTTCTACAAGCCCAAAGGCATGTGGAAGGTCTGGGAGCCACTGATCCGCAAGAAGGCCGGCCTGGGCGTACTGAACCTCGAGTTCAGGCCGCAGTACTACGACAAGGCGTATCTGTTTGTCGATCTTGCAGTGATTGGCGCAGGTCCCGCCGGCCTGCGGGCGGCCCTCGACGCCGCCAATGCAGGCGCCAAGGTACTGCTGATCGAGCAGCAGCCGGTGCTCGGCGGCTCGCTCAACTATGCCCGCTTCGACGTTGCCGGCACCCGCGCCGCGCAACTGCGCAGTGGTCTGGTGGCGGCTGTTGAAGGCCATGCCAATATCCAGGTACTGACGCAGGCCACCTGCAATGCCTGGTTCACCGACAACTACCTGCCGGTGATCCAGCACAGACGCATGTACAAGGTGCGCGCCACGCGCTGTCTGGTCACTGCAGGCTCGTTCGACCAGCCAGTGGTGTTTCGCAACAACGACCTGCCCGGCATCATGCTCACCAGCGCCGCCCAGCGGCTGATGAAACTGTACGCAGTCAAGCCTGGCCAGCGCGCCGTGGTGCTGACCGGCAACGACGACGGATACCTGGCGGCCCTCGACCTGCAGGAGCAAGGCGTGGCCGTGGCAGCCGTGGTCGACATGCGCCTGGCACCCGCCGATCCCGCGCTGACCGCCGAGCTCAAGCGCCGCAACATTGCGCTGCACCTGGGCAGCACCGTGTTCGAAGCCCTGCACGAAGCCGGCATGCGCCACGTCAGCGGCGCCGAGATCCGCCGCATCACGGCACAGGGCGAGGTCGCCGAGGAAGGCATGCGCCTGGGCTGCGACCTGCTGTGCATGTCCGCAGGCTACATGCCGGTCTACCAGTTGCTCTGCCAGGCCGGCGGCAAGCTGGCCTACGAAGAGGCCCGCGCCGAGTTCGCCATCAGCAATCTGCCGGCGGGGCTGGATATCGCAGGCTCGGTCAACGGCTGCCATCGACTGGACAACGTGCTGGCCGACGCCACCCGCGCCGCCGCCGAGGCACTTGCCGCACTGGGCTTCGAAGTGCCGGCGCCGGGCGCCTTTGGCGAAGAGACCAAGGTCAACTTCCCGTGGCCGATCTTCCCGCACCCCAAGGGCAAGGATTTCGTCGATTTCGATGAAGACTTGCAAGTGCGCGACATCGTCAACGCCACCCGCAGTGGCTATCGCGACGTGCAACTGGTCAAGCGCTTCTCGACTGTCGGCATGGGCCCGTCCCAAGGCCGCCATTCGGCGCTGCCCACCGCGCGCCTGGTCGCCCAGGCCACAGGGCGCAGCATCGGCGAGACCGGGGTGACCACCGCGCGCCCCCCTTTCGAGGCGGAAAAACTCGCCCATGTCGCCGGCCGCGCCTTCGACCCCTATCGGCTGACGCCCATGCACCGCCGCCACCTGGAGGCCGGGGCCAGGATGATGCCCGCTGGCATCTGGCTGCGTCCGGCCTATTACGGCAAGCCCGAGGATCGCGAGCGCTGCATGCAGGAAGAAGCTCGCCATGTGCGCGAAAAAGTCGGCCTGATCGATGTCTCGACCCTGGGCGGTCTGGACGTGCGCGGCCCCGACGCCGCCGAGCTGCTCGAACGCGTGTACACCTTCGGCTTCGCCAAGCTGCCGATCGGCCGGACCCGTTATGCGCTGATGACCAACGAGCACGGCGTGGTGATCGACGATGGCGTGTGCGCCCGCCTCGGCGAGCGACATTACTACGTCAGCGCCACCACCAGCGGTGTCGACCGGATCTACCAGCAGATGCTGAAGTGGAATGCCCAGTGGCGCCTGGACGTGGATATCACCAACGTCACCGCCGCGCTGGCTGCGGTCAATCTGGCTGGCCCGCTGTCGCGCCAGGTGCTGGCCAAGGTCTGTGACGACGTCGATCTGTCTGGCGAAGCATTCCCGTACCTCGGCGTGCGCCTGGGCAAGGTTGCCGGTATCTCCGCGCGCATCCTGCGGGTCGGCTTCGTCGGCGAACTGGGTTACGAGATCCACGTACCGGCGCGGCATGCCGAGCGGCTGTGGGACGTACTGATGGAAGCCGGCGCGCCGGTGGGCATTCGCCCATTCGGGGTCGAGACCCAGCGCCTGCTAAGGCTGGAAAAAGGTCACGTGATCATCAGCCAGGACACCGACGGCATGACTCACCCTGCGGAAATCGACATGCAATGGGCCATCGGGCGCAAGAAACCCTTCTTCGTCGGCAAGCGCTCCATCGAGATCCTCGAGGCCCAGCCGCTCAAGCGCAAGCTCGTCGGCTTCATCCTGCCAGGCGGCAGCACCCAGCCGCTGGAAGGCCATCTGGTGCTGGACGGTCCCGACATCAGCGGCAACGTTACCTCCTGCGAGTACTCCCAGACCCTCGGCCTGATCATCGGCCTGGCCTATGCCGGGGCCCACCAGGCCGCGCCCGGCCAGCACATCCCGATCCGCGTCGAAGGCGGCGAGGTCGTGCAGGCCGAAGTCGTCACCCTGCCCTTCCATGACCCACGCAACCTGCGCCAGGAACTCTGAGCCATGTCCAGCCTGAAAGCCGAAAACCTCGTCGACCGCAGCGTTGTTTACCCGCTGCAGCACTGCGCGCTGACTGACCTGACCCACCTGCCCCGCATGGGTTTTCGCGGTACCGACAGCCCTGCCTGGCTGCAAGCGCGAGGCTATCGTCTGCCCGCGCAGCCCAACCAGGCTGTGCGCCAGGACGACGGCAGCCTGGCTGCACGCTTGTCGCAAACCGAATACCTGCTGCTAGGCAGCCTGCATGACATGGGCGCCCGCATCGCGGACGACGAAGCTTCCTGGGAGCTCGACGACAGCCGCAACTATCTGCTGCCCCGCCACGACAGCCACGCCTGGTTGCGGTTGAGCGGGCGCTGCTGTGCCGAGGTCATGGCCAAGCTTTGCGGCGTCGACCTGAGGCCCCAGTCATTCGGCCCAGGCGCAGTCGCGCAGACGTCCGCCGCGCGGATCAACGTGATCGTGATCAATGCCGGCAGCGCCCGGCTGCCGGCACTGGAGATCCTTTGCGACCGCGCCTCGGTTGAGTATTTCCAGGGGGCGCTGCTCGATGCCATGGAGGAGTTCGATGGAGGGTTGGTCGGAATCGATGCCCTGATCTCTGCCTGACAGTCCTCAAGGGTCCTGACCCTGGTCATCCCCAAGGGAGCGGACGGAGCCCGCTCCCTTATTGATCACTTGCGGTCGTTCGACGTAAGAAAATGGCAGGAGGTATACCGGGCAAAAGCAGCCGACCTACAGGGGTGGTATAGAATTCCTACCCCGGTGATGGAGACCGGCTACTCAGCGATACCGCTCCAGCCAATGCGCATACGGCGCCGGCAAGGTCCAGGAGGCCTTGTCCACGCCCAGTTCCTTGGCCGCGAAATACGCCCAGTGCGGATCCGCCAGGTGCGCACGTCCTACCGACACCAGGTCCAGGTGGCCAGCCTTCAGGGCGCCTTCCGCCAATTGCGGCGTACCAAAGCCCCAGGCCGAGGTCACCGGGATATCCGCTTCGCGGCGCACACGCTCGGCGATCTCGCCCATGAACGCCGGGCCCCACGGGATGTTGGTCTCGGGGATGGTGAAGCCCACGCTGACGCTCAGCAGATCCAGGCCACCGGCCTTGAACCGCCGCGCCAGCTCAATGGACTCGGCCAGGGTCTGCTCGTCGCGGCCGTCATACTCCAGCACGCCGAAACGCGCCGTCAGTGGCAGATGCTCAGGCCAGACTTCGCGCACGGCCGCCAGGGTTTCCAGCAAGAAGCGGCTACGGTTGTCGAAACTGCCACCGTAGGCGTCGGTGCGCTGGTTGGAATGCTCGGAGAAAAAGCTCTGGCCCAGATAGCCATGGGCAAAATGCAGCTCGATCCACTCAAAACCTGCATCACGTGCGCGGCGAGCCGCGTCGACGAAGTTCTGCTGGACCCGGGCAATGTCCTCCAGGGTCATGGCGCGCGGGACCTTGGGCAGGTTGGCGCCAAAAGCGATGGCCGACGGGGCGATGGTTTCCCAGCCACGTGGGTCGTTCTCGGCGATGTGATCGTCCCCTTCCCATGGGCGATTGGCACTTGCCTTGCGGCCCGCGTGGGCGATCTGGATGCCTGGGACCGAGCCCGCCGCCTTGATGGCCTTGACCATGGGCACGAAGGCCTGGGCCTGCTCGTCATTCCATAGACCGGCGCAGCCGGGGGTGATACGGCCTTCAGGGGCAACTGCGGTCGCCTCGACCACCAGCAGGCCTGCCCCGCCACGGGCCAGGCCGGCCAGATGCACATGGTGCCAGTCGTTGACCACGCCATCTTGCGCCAGGTACTGGCACATGGGCGGGATGGCGATGCGATTGCGCAGGGTAACGTCTTTGAGGGTATAGGGTTGGAACAGGGCTGACATGACAATCTCCGGTAGCAGATACTTACGATAGTTCGATCATAATCGAACTATGGCAATTTATGAAACCCCCGCTATCATGTCGGCCATGCGAGCCTATACCCATCCCAGCTCTGAAGACCTGAATCTTGAACGCGTGCTGTACGCCTTGAGCGACCCAGTGCGCCTGGAAATCGTGCGCTGCCTGGCCAACGTCAGTGAAGCCACCTGTGGTGAGCTGGACGGCGGCCGGCCCAAATCGAGCATGTCCCATCACTTCCGGGTACTGCGCGATGCGGGCCTGGTACACACCCGCAACGTGGGCACCACTCACATGAACTCGTTGCGCACAGCCGAGCTCGACGGCCGCTTCCCCGGTTTGCTGGGCAGCATTCTCTCGCAGGTATAGACACGGTCGCCCCCACTTCAGCTGCCACGCTGCTGGGCGCGCGACGCTTAGCGGTTACGCCTGGCGCACTCGCTCTCGGCGTCCGCCCGTGTCGGGTAGCTGGGTTTGAGGCGGTACTTCTCCAGCGTGTCGTAGATATCGAACCCCCCAAACGCAGCGCTCGAATACATGCGCACAGTCGTATGAACCTTTTCCTTCTCAACAGGCACAGCCGGAACGATCACGAATCGTGGTTGCATTTCAGAGCCTCCCCAGGCAATCCATTAACTATTAGTCTGCTGCATGAAAGGTAGCAAGCAGCCTAATGCTGGGGCGACAGACGGCAGTGGCTCATTGCCAGTGCCAGACGGCAAGGCGCCGATAAGGTGTCGTTATGAAATAAAGACTCGCCGCAGGCTACAACGACCAGCGCGAAAACTTGGAAAGCACCCAGTCCCGCACCCGCCGACAGGCATCTTCGTATTCCGTGGTTTCCTTGCAGGCCAGGTAGTGCAGGCTGTTGCGCAGGGTCACCTGCTGATCGACCGGGCGCACCAGCACCCCCTTTTCGACCATGGCGTTGACCAGCTGATTCCAGCCCAGCGCGATGCCCTGGTGAGTCAGGACCATGTTGATGATCAGGTTGTAGTCGTTGGCATGGAAGATCGGCGGGCTTTGCGCAGGGCGCTCGTCGATGTCGACATTCTGGAAGGCCAGCCAGACGCCCCAGTCGACATGTTCCGCCACGCCCGAACGCCCGAATGGGCTCAGATCAAGCAACGCGGCGTCGCGCATGCCCACGAGCGAAGCGACGCCTGGGTTTCTCTCCAGGTAAGTGGGTGAACAGACCGGGTAGATGATGTCGTGACACAGCGGATAGCTCTTGTACCCCTCGCCGACCCGCGTGAACTTCGAAATGATGATGTCGGGCTCGACACCGGGCTCCATGTTGACGAAGTTCTGCGTGGTAATCAGGTTGAGTTCGATATCCGGATTATTGGCGCGAAACTCGGGCAAGTGCTGGGATAGCCACAGCGATGAAAATGCCGGGGAACAACAAATTGTCAGCAGGTGTTTTTGCGTGGGACTGGCGCGGATTCTATCGGCGGCTTGCGCGATATTGACGAATGACAGCTGCGCCGCTTCGAAAAATACCGCCCCCGCAGCGGTCAGTTCAACCGTGCGCCCAGCGCGGGTAAACAGCTGGGCGCCCAGATAGATCTCGAGCTCGCGTATCTGTCGGCTGATGGCCGCTTGCGAGACGCAGAGCGCCTCGGCCGCGCGGGTGAAGCTTTCATACTTCGCCGCGGCCACGAACGCCTTCACAGCCCTCAAGGACGGCATTCTGAGCAACAGGGTGTCTGGATCGGCGTGTCTGCTCAGCATGATGAACACCTCAAGATCGAGTGAGGCGACGGAGGGTATCCCAAAGAAATGGCCCGGGGCCACACAGGAGTCGCAAATGCGCGCTGCCCGTCGTTTCAGCGTCTTTCGATAACGTTAGGTTATCCACCAAGCCCTGTAAATGTTGTTGGATTTGCCGGGGATATGCTTATAGATTTTAGTGAAAGCCCTGCTCTGCGGGCCAAGAATAAAAACAGGAACCTCGTCATGTATAGATATCCCTCTTGGTACTGCCCATCCGTATCACCAGCGCTCGTTATCAATTCGACGTGGAGCGCGTGCAGCGTTGCATGTACAGGAGGGACGCAATGACCAGTCCAGATGAAATCATCTGTGTGAAAAATATCTTCAAGGTATTTGGCGCCCAGCCCGATGTCGCGATGAAGATGCTCAGGGATGGCGCCACCAAGAGTGAAGTCTTCGAGAAGACCGGTCAGGTGATCGGTGTCTTCGATGCCAGCTTCAGCGTCAAGCGGGGCGAGATTTTCGTCATCATGGGGCTCTCGGGCTCCGGCAAGTCCACCATGGTGCGGTTGTTCAACCGCCTTATAGAACCCACTTCCGGCAGCATCTTCCTCAATGGCAAGGAGATCACCGGCCTGTCCGATAAAGCCCTGCTGGACGTGCGCCGCAAGGAAATGGGCATGGTGTTCCAGTCCTTCGCGCTGATGCCGCACATGAGCGTGCTGGAGAACACTGCCTTCGGCCTGGAGATTTCCGGGGTCAGTGAAACCGAGCGGCATAATCGCGCCCGGGAAGCCCTCAGCCAGGTGGGCCTCGCAGGCCAGGAACACAGCTACCCGCACCAGCTTTCCGGGGGCATGCAGCAGCGTGTCGGCCTCGCCCGGGCACTGGCGAACGACCCGGCGATCCTGCTGATGGACGAGGCTTTCTCCGCGCTCGACCCGCTGATCCGCAGCGAGATGCAGGGCGAACTGATCCGCCTGCAGGCCGAGCAGAAACGTACCATCATCTTCATTTCCCACGACATCGAGGAAGCCATCCGCATCGGCCATCGCATCGCGATCATGGAAGGGGGCCGCGTGGTGCAGATCGGTACGCCGCAGGAGCTGCTCAACCAGCCGGCCAACGACTACGTGCGCAACTTCTTCAAGGGCTTCGACAGCTCACGGGTGCTGATGGCAGGTGATGTGGCCTCGTTCGATCCCGAGGTGGTCTGCAAGCTCAATGGCAAGGCGCCGCGTTTCAAGCCTGGCACTCCCTTTGGCTACCTTGTCGATGACCGTGGGCAACTGCTCGGTGTGGTCGATGCCGACGAAACCGGCATGGCCGCCACCGACCGCTATAACCTGCACGAGCAGCAGCCGGTGTATATCGACACCCCGCTGCACGAAGTGCTCGACATTGCCGCCACCCTGCCCTACCCGGTGCCGGTGCTCGACCGGGACGGTGCCCTAAAGGGCACGCTCTCGAAGAATCAGCTGCTGCAGACCCTGAGCCGCCACTGAGCGCCCGCGACCTTCACAGAGGCAAGCCAACATGTCCGAGTTCAGCCTTCTCGACCCGTTCCAGTCAATGACCATCCCCTTGGGCGACTGGGTCACCAGCACCCTGAATTTTCTGGTGCACAACTTCCGCGATGTATTCCGCGCCATTCGCTGGCCGATCGACCAGGTCCTCAACGGCATCGAGTTCATCCTGCAAAGCATTCCGCCGAGCATCGGCATCATCCTTTCATCGCTGCTGGGCTGGCAGCTGGCAGGCAAGCGCATGGCTGCGCTGTGCTTTGTCACCCTGACGCTGCTGGGGCTGATCGGCGTGTGGTCCGAATCGATGACGACCCTCGCGCTGGTGCTGACATCGGTGTTCTTCTGCGCTGTGATCGGCATTCCGCTCGGGATCTTCTGCGCCCGCAGCGACCGGCTCGAGCAGGTGGTACGGCCGATCCTGGATGCCATGCAGACCTTGCCCGCCTTCGTCTACCTGGTGCCGGTGGTGATGCTGTTCGGTATCGGTAACGTGCCCGGCGTACTGGTAACCATCGTCTTTGCCCTGCCGCCGCTGGTGCGCCTGACCAACCTGGGCATCCGCCAGGTGCCCGAGGACAAGATCGAGGCCGCCCGCGCCTTTGGCTGCACCCCCCGGCAGATGCTCACACGCGTGCAATTGCCGCTGGCCGCGTCGACCATCATGGCCGGCCTCAACCAGTCGCTGATGCTGTCGCTGTCGATGGTGGTGATCGCCTCGATGATCTCGGTTGGCGGCCTTGGCCAGATGGTACTGCGCGGCATCGGCCGCCTGGACATGGGCCTGGCCACGGTCGGCGGCGTCGGCCTGGTGCTGCTCGCCATCTTCCTCGATCGCCTGACCCAGGCCATGGGCGCGCGCACCAGCGCCGACCCGAGCCTGCGCTGGTACCAGACCGGCCCCGTAGGCGGCGTGATGCGCCTGTTTGGCGCCGCACGGGCAGAAGGGCGGCGCAAGACTGCCTGACACATACCTCATTCGATCTGCCGCACTTTTCCAGATAAAAAACAGAAGAAGGTACGCGACCATGTCCGAATTCAAGCTCACCCGCAGCATGCTCAAGTGCGCCACCGCCCTGACCCTGACGGCGGCCGCCCTGTGCGCCCACGCCTCGGCGGAAAAACCTGGCGAAGGCGTGAAGGTCACGCCGATCTTCCCTTCCATCGCTGAAGAGCGCTTCCGTGGCGAGGTCGCCATGGAAGGCCTGCGCGAGCTGGGCTACAAGGTCCAGGAGCCGAAGGAGACCGAATACGGCGTGATGATGGTCGCCCTGGCCAACGGTGATGCGGACTTCACCGTGCACTTGTGGGACAAACTGCACGACAAGTTCTACCAGCAGGCCGGTGGCGACGATGTGATGATCAAGGCCGGCGACATCATGCCCGGCGTACTGCAGGGCTACCTGATCGACAAGAAGACCGCCGAAGCCCACAACATCAGGTACATCACCGACCTCAAGAAGCCCGAGATCGCCAAGCTGTTCGACACCGATGGCGATGGCAAGGCCGACCTGACCGGTTGCAACCCAGGCTGGGGCTGCGAGCTGGTCATCGACCACCACATGAAGGCCTACGACCTGGGCAAGTCGGTCAAGGTCAACCAGGGCTCGTACTTCGCCCTGATGGCCGACACCATCACCCGCTACAAGGAAGGCAAGCCGATCCTCTACTTCACCTGGGTGCCGCAGTGGATCTCCACCGTACTGGTCGAGGACAAGGACGTGGTGTGGCTCGAAGTGCCCAAGACCGATCTGCCTGACGGCAACAACGATGCCGATACCATGTACAAGGGCAAGAACCTCGGATTTGCCGTGGACAAGGTCGAGGCTGTCGTGAACAAGGAGTTCGCCGAGGAGAACCCCGCCGCCCTGAAGTTCCTGTCGGTCATGCAGATCACCACCGCTGATGAGAGCGCGCAGAACCTGAAGATGCAGCAGGGTGAGAAAAAGCCCGCCGATATCACCCGTCATGCCAAGGAATGGGTGGCCGCGCATCGCCAGCAGTTCGACGTCTGGCTTCAGGCCGCCCGCGCTGCGGCGACCCAGGCCAGCAACTGATCGATCATGTCTGAAGCGCCGAGGCAGGCCGTTGAGCTGCCTTGGCGCGACTTTCAAGTTGACTGCCTGCGCCCTGCATGACCAAGCGCGGTTTCGCAGCGCGGGAACCAGGACTGAACAATGACAAGAATTTCCTCCCTGCCTGCAGACGATTCCACCTGCGGCTGGTATCACCTGAGCAAGGCGCGCCAGGCCAGGCCCGCCCATCGCGGCCAGACCAGCGCCCGATGGGTGATCGTCGGTGCGGGCTATACCGGTCTCGCCACGGCGCGGCAACTGGCGCTGCATTTTCCCGATCAGGAAATCGTGCTCATCGAGGCCCAGGAGGTCGGCTTCGGCACATCAGGGCGCAACGCCGGCTTTGTCATCGATCTTCCTCACGACATCGGTGCCCCTGACTATATCGGCGACATCACCACGGCCAAGACGGTCATGAAGCTCAACCTCAGTGGTCAGGACTACCTGAAGGCGCTGGTCGAACGCTTCGGCATCGAGTGCCAGATGAAGCACTGCGGCAAGTACCAGGCGGCAGTCGAGCCACGCGGTATTGCGGTGCTCGATGCCTATCGCAGCGGCCTGGACAAACTGGGCCAGCCGTACCAGATGGTCGAAGGCAATGAGCTGCCCGAGCACATCGGCACGCATTTCTACCGCAAGGCGTTGTTTACCCCAGGCACCTCGCTCATTCAGCCCGCGGCGCTGGTCAAGGGCCTGGCCGACAGCCTGCCGGCCAACGTGACCCTGTACGAGAACACGCCGGTCACCGAGGTGGAGTACGGCGAGAAGACCGTGCTCAGGCATGCCAATGGCTCGATCACGGCCGACAAGCTGATCCTCACCAACAACGCCTTCGGCATGAGCTTCGGTTTTCTCAAGGGCCGCATGCTGCCCGTGTTCACCTACGCCAGCCTGACCCGGCCAATGACCACCGAGGAGCAGGCCCGGTTGGGAGGCAAACCTTACTGGGGCGTTATCCCCGCCGACCCGTTCGGCACCACCGTGCGGCGGACGCCGGACAACCGGCTGCTGATTCGCAACAGCTTCAGCTACAACCCCGACGGGCGCAGCAATCCCAAGTACCTGGAGCGTTTCGTCAGCCGCCACCGGGCCTCGTTCGAGCGGCGCTTTCCCATGCTGCCGGGCCTGGAGTTCGAGTACACCTGGGGCGGCGCGTTGGCGCTTTCGCGCAACCATGCAGGCTACTTCGGCGAGCTGCGCCAGAACGTCTACGGAGCACTGTGCTGCAACGGCCTGGGCGTCACCCGCGGTACTGCCACTGGCAAGCTGATGGCCGACTGGCTGGCCGGTGAGCGCTCCGAACTGATCGACTTCGTGCTCAACTCACCCGGCCCCTGCCCCAACCCTCCGGCGCCTATCGTCGCCCTGGGCGTCAACTTCAACCTGTTGTGGGGACAGTATCGCGCCGGCCAGGAAAGCTGACCGGCAACGACTCTCATCTGGAGCGACAACCATGAAATTCGAAGGCATCTACACCCCGGCGATCACCCCACTGGGCGCCGACGGCAGCATCGACAAGGCAGCCTTTGCCGAGGTCCTGGACTACCTGGTCGAGTCCGGTATCCATGGCGTGATCATCGGCGGCTCCACTGGCGAGTACTACGCCCACACGACTCAAGAGCGCCTCGACCTCGCCGCCCAGGCGAAGGATGTGCTGAACGGCCGCCTGCCGCTGATCGTCGGCACCGGTGGCATCCGCACCGAAGATGCCGTGGCCTTCGCCAGGCACGCCAGGGAAATCAAGGCCGATGCGCTGCTGGTCGGCACCCCGCCGTACGCGCTGCCGACCCAGCAGGAAATCGCCATTCACGTCAAAGCCGTGGACCAGGCCGCCGGCCTGCCGATCATGCTCTACAACTACCCCGGCCGCA